>JBKJPN010000080.1:0-10968 GCA_046595125.1 Ferruginibacter sp. | reverse complement strand
CGGAATTTACGCCATGAGCTACGTAAGTATTAAAAATTAGTTCCAGTTTATCCAAGTCGATAATAAATAAGCGTTTTTTTGATGAGGGAAGACTGAAATCAATGATGGAAATGATATTGCTGTTTTCAATCTTTCCCGCTTTCACCAAACTGGAAAAACCTTTCATGGCATAATCAAAAGTTTTTTTCGACAGGCCTTTAAGGTCAAGTTGCATTGTGTCATAAAGCAAATCAGTATCTTCCAGCAAATTATCAGTAGCGGCTTTTTGCTTTGTATCTGCTGAAATAAAAGCCGCACTATCGTAGGCTGAATTGTTATTTGCAAACGCCAATGGAAGGTATAGCACAAACAATACTACAACCAAAAGGCATATGGATACTCTTTTTAAAGGGAGAAATGGCATATTACATTGGGGGTGTTACTTGAACGATGAGTGCAAATGTCGGTACGGCGGCTCTTATCGTTATGTTAAAATATTTATACGGCAATAAACAACAAACGAATTATAACTCTTACTTATTATAATATCACAAACATATATCTCGGTAAAATCCTATGGAAATAATATAATAGTATACTAATTCAGACTGCCAGTCAAAATTTTCACAACTTTTACAGCTTGTTAACTAAGTTATACCCCTCATTTGTAACTAATACCTTAAGTTTGCCGGAAACACACCCCCTAATGGAACTAAAGTATGTAAGGAACATACAGTTTACCAAACTGATTAAAGTTGACGGCCGTTTAAAGGAATTTAATTTCAGAAAACCAAACGGAAAGGAAGAAGGCTTATTTACCGTTGATGTTATAGACGAAAAAGGCACCCGTATTATTTTCAACATGGAGAAGCAGGATAACAACTGGCAAATTATCGCCCAAGAATTACCTGTTTGGGTAACAGCATCCGAATCACAGTTTCATGAAATAATTGAAGAAGAATTTAAATCGGTTTAATCTGATTTTATATTATTAAAACTAAAAAAGCTTTAGTCTTTTATAGAACTAAAGCTTTTTTTGCAAATATATATTTGATTAGAATGTTGCAGTAATTGTAATCAATGGCTCTTTTGATACTTTACCGGCACCAATGGCTCCACCCTTAACATCGTAATCTTCCAGCTTTATACTAAACTCAGATGTTGCTGTTATAGCAGCGCCTTTAACATTTATGGTAGCCTTTGTTTCAATAGGTTTAGTAACACCGTGAACGGTTAAATCACCTTTTACATCTATGCTATAATTGCCATCTTTGCTGAATTTAACCGCAGATGTATTTGTTATACTCCCAACAAATGTTGCCGTTGTAAACTGATCACTGTCCATCCAGCCTTTGCTGTTAAAATGCTCCTGAATTTTAGGATTTGAAAATGTAAAACTTTTAACAGATGCTTCAAATGCAATTTTACCTGTTTTGGTATCCAAAGATGCAATAACAGTTTTATTATCAGCTTTGGGCAAAGCATCAATAGCAGTTGTTGCATCAAAATTAATAATGGCAGATGTAGTTGTTTTCTTTTGGGCAAAAACTAAACCGGTTGCAACAACCAGTGCAAGTGAGAGTATTGTTTTTTTCATTTGTTTGATTTTTATTTTTAAAGTTTAAAATTATTTGTTAAGTACACATCGTTTAAAAGTAATGTAATTGGTTTCCAGTATTGCGCTGTATGCGCCATTACTGCAAGATCCTTTAATGGAAACCTGCTCTCCTGCTTTCATTGCTTTCGCTTCGGCAAGATGTTGTTTTTGAAAAGCAAAAATTATATACGCGCCATTTGTTGAGTCAATCATTTTAATATTTGCTGTTGTATCTGCCATTTCAATTTCGGCAACAGTGCCGTTAACTGTTACTATCTGCTCCGAGTATTTCTGATTGGAAGCACCTAAATCAGTTTCAAACTCCTTAATAAATGCTTTGGCCTCAACATTAAAAGCGGCTTTAACTGTTGCTGTATCATCATGTTTTAATGTAAAAAGATACCATATTACAGCCGCTGCTGCCAGTAATAATATAAAAATGGCCATCATCCATTTTTTTATACTGGGGTTCATTTTTTGAGTTAACATAATTTAAATCTGATATTTTGAGCTGAAACGAAAACAAATATACAATGTTTGACCATTGAATAGTCCAAAATCAAAAAATTAAACAGTTAATAGTATTGTAAAACAACTTTACGGCATCATTATGGTTATACCTTTGAAAGTCAAAGGATGCTTGCGGTCTTTTATAGTTAACTTTGCAGCAATAAATGAAAACTGAATTAATAACATCAACTGGAAAAGCCTGTAATCTTTTTTTTTACCGGTTTTTACTCCTTACTATATTTTCCATTACATTGTATAGTAATTGCTACCCCTATAGTACAGATTTAACATTTTCGCAGGAGTACCAGACTTCAACTAAACAACAGGCACTTGAGTTTATTGCGAAGTCTGATTTTAAGGGTACTGCAAAACAATGGCCAAATATTGATCAGCAACTTTTCATAACTAATCTTAAACAAAATATTGAAAACCCGCTGAGTATTTACCCAGGCGAGGGTACTTATTTTTGTGCCTATTCTGCCATTACCTATTTGTTACTGCAGGATGATCCGTTAGGCTATGCAAAATTTACAGTTGATTTGTATAAACATGGAAAAGCAGAATTTAGAGGAACGAAATTTGAACCCGTTGAGAAGATAAAGAAAGAAGCAGGTTTACTTAAGTACAAAGGCATCATGGATATACATCCAGCCGACCAGATGTGGTTTTTAACGCTTGCCGGACGTTTTAAAGGATACCTTAATATTTTTAATCGTAAATACGACCCGGGCGATGAAAACAGTTTTTGGGCTTCAGTTAACTATGCCAAGTTTAACCGTATGGCAAAAAAGCTTCTTAATTACGATATAAAAGCCAGAGGAACCGATTTTATTCGACCCAAAGTAAATGGCCTTTATGATTATCTGACAAAAAAAATGAGTGAGGGCAATGTAGTTTTATATATCAATAACAGAATTGTGCATAAACACAACCATAGCAACCTTAAACTGGCCGTACCAACACACTATATAGCGTTGGAAAATATTTCAAAAACAGACAATCTGATTACGCTGGTGTATTGGGACAATGGTGGTAAAACATTGATACAATTTTCACCCAGTTTTCTAAAACGAATCATTTATGGAATAACTGTTTTCACAAAACCTCATGCAGATGTTGAATAACAGATTTTTTACGATATTGTTTTTTATCTCGCTATCTATCTTAGCTTCCTGTTCACCCAAGATTATCACTACCCGCTATTATTTTGAAAATGAGAAGGTACTTGATAAAATTGAAAGCAATTATAAACAAATAAGTAGTAAAACTCCATTCACCCTGGGATTTACCAGTGATGACTTTAATATTCTTTCGCTTGGTATTAAAACTGACAGTATCCTGTACATATACGAATTCAATACTTACGAGACCAGACTTGTTGATACACTTAGAAAGTATGGGCTTCCTGCCGCCCAGGTTATAGACCTGATTACCCAAATGCAATCGATTAGGTGCACATGGATCAACAAATATGATTTTTACGTGGATGACAAAAAACAATCGCTGACATTTATTTCAATTAAACCTGTAGCATTAAAAGCGCTATTCTCCAATCAGAAATATTATATCATTACCTATTTTCAGAAACGCCAGTATTTTGATGAGAAAGGGCAGTTACTTGATAAACGATCACAAAGAAGAATAAGAAAAATAAATGGCGATACTTTTTTTAGAATTAATGACAGAGTTTGCTATACCATTTCCGAAAAATACCGATAACAAGCTGCCCTTAGCGCCGTTGTGATACCATTGGTTGTCACCTAAATAAACTTTATCTTGGGTTAGTAACTAACAGCTTAACCAGATGAATAACATTTTATCTAAAATCATCAGGCAATCAATTCTTCGCCATAAACAGGTTAAGCCTGGCGAAAAGCAGGAGTATTCTGCCTATGAATTGGCGAGCGGTTTCAGGGAGTTAAAGATTACGCTAATCAGTTCCATTAAAAACATCCTCTTCATCTCACTCGGTATTGTTGCAGCTTCATTTGGCTTGAAAGGTTTTTTACTGCCCAGCAATTTTATCGATGGTGGAACAACAGGAATTTCGTTATTAGTTTCAGAAACTACAGGTGTACCCCTTTATATTTTACTGTTAATTATAAACCTTCCATTTATTTTTTTGGGATATAAAGTAATTGGAAAACAATTTGCCATAAAAACTGCGTTGGCAATTGCCGGTCTTGCTTTTTGTGTGGCTACCATTAATTTTCCCGAAATCACTCACGACAAGTTGTTGGTTGCCGCTTTCGGCGGATTTTTTCTGGGTGCAGGAATCGGTCTTTCAGTAAGAGGTGGTGCCGTGATAGACGGAACAGAAGTTTTGGCCATTTTTCTGAGCCGCAAACTGGGAACTACCATCGGCGATATTATCATCATCATCAATATTCTGATATTTGCAACTGCGGCTTATTTCTTGTCGGTTGAAACAGCGTTGTATGCAATCATCACATATCTGGCTGCATCCAAAACGCTTGATTTTATCATTGAGGGCATTGAAGAATATACCGCTGTTACCATCATCTCATCGCACAGCGCCGAAATACGAGAAATGATTATTGCAAAAATGGGAAGAGGCGTAACGCTGTATAATGGCAAAAGAGGTTTTGGTAAAACTGGCGAAACAACCAATGTTGATATTGTTTATACTGTTATTACCCGGCTTGAAATATCGAAACTTAATACCGAACTGACCAAAATTGACCCGAATGCATTTGTTGTAATGAGCAGCGTAAAAGACACAAAGGGAGGTCTGGTAAAAAAACGGCCGCTGAAACATTGAAATTCTTACCGTATTTTAAAGAATAGCATTTTAACAGCGAACAAAACAATAAGCAAGCTCATCGTGTACCTTACCCATTTTTGATACTTTTCATTTTTGAAAAAAGCTTGTGTCGCATAGCCTGCAAAAAATATAATTATACAATTGGTAATAAAACTAAACAGCATTTGCAGACTTCCCAGCATAAGATTTTGTGCCAGAAAATGCCCACGCTCTGGATGAATGAATTGCGGTATCAGCGAAAAATATAAAAACATTGAACCAGGATTCAGCAGATTGCTAATTAATCCTTGCAAGTAAAAATCTTTCAGCTTAACTACTTCTTCTTTGTCGGATGCCGGTTTCCATACAACGGTTTTTAAATTGCGGATAGCCAGATAAATCAGATAACCAATACCGCAGTAACGAAGTATATCCAACGCATTAGGCAATGCAAGTAACAGCGCTGTTAGGCCCAGCACTACAGCAGTGATATGCACTACAAAAGCACTTACAATACCTGTTGCAGTTGCCCAGCCTGGTTTTCGGCCATACTCAAAAGTATAGGTAAGATAGAGCATCATGTTAGGGCCCGGTGTAAGTGCAAAGCCAACAACAAAAAGTATATATACAACTAGCTCGTTAGTTGGCATTGTAACTATTTATACTCAAAAAATATTTCAGTGGCGCCATAGCCATACGATTGACTGTATTGGTTTACAAAAGATTTTACTTCTTTCTTCAATCTCAATATATCATGAATCTCATCTCTTAATTTCCCAACACCTACCCCATGTATAATTATTAATGAGGGTTGATAATGTGCGACAGACAAATCATAGTATTTTTCAAACGCTTTTAACTGCATACTTAGTATTTCAAAATTACTGAGGTGTTTCCAACTGTCAGTCAATTTTTCAATATGCAAATCAACAACCGAGCGTGGCGACTCCAGATTTTGTCTAATCTTATTTGCATCATATACTCTAAATCCGGCATTACCCAATCTACTCAGGTCAACTTTTTCCTCTACAAGTTTGTCGGGATATGTATCCAGTAATAAATAGGAAAAGCTGGGCTCATTCTTCAGTTGAATTTCTTCTATTTTTTTAAATAATTGTTTTGCCTTTAATTTCAAAGAAGTTTCAAAATAGAGCGCTTTCTTTTTGTCAGAATCTTTTAGAGAAAATTCGAACTCAAAACGCGGACTATCGCTTAGGTCTTCAAACCTTACATCATGCAGGTAAAAATC
Organism: Ferruginibacter sp.; assembly: GCA_046595125.1. Lineage (GTDB taxonomy): Bacteria > Bacteroidota > Bacteroidia > Chitinophagales > Chitinophagaceae > Ferruginibacter. The sequence goes on along the minus strand of JBKJPN010000080.1, from coordinate 4,869 downwards.
ACTCAGCGACTCAATGGAATTCTTTAATTCAAAATCGCTTTCACCACCCATCATCAGGTTATAAGTAAAATTATAAGCCGTTTCATTTTGATTAACAAGGTAGAGTTTAAATTTCTCCACAATATCGTCATCAAAAATATCCTTGTCGAAAACAGGCAGAAAAGAAAGCGTAACGCCATTGCCTTCTTTTGTTTTGGGCATAGCTTTTTCCTTTTGAATCTGGTCAATAAAAACTTTCTTCTTTTCTGCTTTTCTTTTTTCTGAAAACATTTTAAAATAAGGAAAATCAATCTGGTCGGTATAAATAGGGAATTTAACGCCTTTAACTTCAACAAGCACCATCTTTTCTGTCATGATTTCCAAGACCTTTCCTTCTTCTTCAGTAAGTAGTACAATTATTTTATCGCCCGGTTGATACTTCATTTGTATATAATTAAAAACGGCACAAAGTTAATTTACCTGTGCCGTTTAATGATATTTAGTTTAACCCAGTTTATTTGGTTTTTGGTGACAACTTGCTGTTTTTATAACTGTATAAAAAATAAACAAGAAGCCCCAGTATAAGCCATGCCAGAAAACGAATCCACACCAAGTATGTTTCCTGCGCCATCAAATAAAAACAACTGATAAGCCCAAGCACCGGTAGTAGAGAAAAATTACGAATGAAGCTAAATACAGCAACAAGACTAGCAACTATCCAAAACAGCAACATTGGAAAACCATCTTTGGTAATGATAAACTCAAAATGATCAGGTGCATAAGTTATCACCAGTATTAACCCAGCAATAACCATAGCTGGAACAATGTATTTGCCATTTACATAAGGCACCTTAAATTTTGATTCTGGCTTATCTTTCATATTGTGCAATACCAGGATACCGCCACACACCAGTACAAAAGCAAACAAAGTTCCAATACTGGTAAGAGACAGCACCGTACTTAAATTTAAAAATAACGCCGGTATAGCAACCAATAGTCCGGTTAAAATAGTTGAGAAAGAAGGTGTTTTAAATTTAGGATGAAGTCTCGAAAATATTTTTGGCAACAATCCATCACGGCTCATACTCATCCAGATACGTGGCTGCCCCATTTGAAAAACAAGCAATACACTGGCTGTGGCAATAATAGCACTGAATGCAACAATACCGGCAATCCAATGCAAACCCCTTTGCTCAAATACCAACGCTAACGGATCACCAACATTTAGCTGTTTATAAGAAACCATGCCGGTGAGTACCAATGCAAGTAAGACATATAAAATAGTACAGATAATGAGTGAGTAAATCATGCTTCTCGGCAAATCACGTTGCGGATCTTTACATTCCTCAGCCGTGGTGGATATCGCATCAAAACCAATATAGGCAAAGAATACAGCTGATACGCCTTTTAATATTCCACCAAAACCATTGGGTGTAAACGGCGTCCAATTTTCGGGATTAACATAATAAGCACCCAGCACAATCACCAAAAATATTACGCAAAGTTTTATGATAACCATGATATTACTCATGGAGCGGCTTTCTTTTATCCCAACAAAAACAACTGCAGTAATTAATGCTACAATACAGAATGCCGGTAAGTCCATAATTAAATGAAGTCCTCCAAGTACCGGAGCATTTGACCATGCGTTGTAACCATCCACAAGCGCTGGATTCATAGATTGCAGTGTTTCGCCTTTAGCCAGCAAACCTGTTACCTCATTAAAACTACTGTGAGCAGTAACATAATCCATGGTAAGCCAATTGGAAATATGCAGACCGGCTTTATCCATCAGGTTGGTAAAATAATCGCTCCAGCTAATGGCAACGGCAATGTTGCCAATGGCGTATTCCATCAACAAATCCCAGCCAATTATCCACGCAAATATTTCTCCAAAAGCAACGTAGGAATAAGTGTAAGCACTGCCCGATACCGGAACGGTACTGGCAAATTCAGCATAGCAAAGTGCCGCAAAGCCACAGGCAAATGCCGTAAAAATATACAGGTAAATAACGCCTGGTCCTCCATCAAAACTGGCTTTTCCAATTGAACTAAAAACACCTGCACCTATAACTGCCGCAACGCCAAAGAAGGTAAGGTCTCGTACACCCAATACACGCTTTAAGCCTCCACCATGGTCACCATCTCCAAATCCAGCCTTTGCATCTTCTAATATGTTATTAATTGATTTTTTTCTGAAGAGTGAAGTGGACATAATCAGTTGTTTTAGTTTTAGAAAAGTAAATTAAGAAAATAATATTACTTATAGTGAATGCATAAAAAAATCACAAGAATTATTTTGGCCCAGTCTGCTTCTAAACTACCTCGCTGTCAGTCTGAGCTTGTCGAAGACGGCATATTACCAGAGTGCGACTTTGCAAGCCTCATTATTTCCTCCCAGTCTTCAATAAATAATGCCTCTTTCTTTTTTCTTGACCAGCCCTTGACCTGTTTTTCAAACTCAACTGCCTGCTTTATATCCTGAAATCGTTGAAAAAATTTCAAAATAACAGGTCGTCTTTTATAAGTATAGCTTAATTTATTTTCGTCTTGATTATGTTCTCATAATCTTCGTTCCAAATCATTTGTAACACCGGTATAATAACTCGTGTCGTTACATTCAACAACATAAACAAAATAGTTGTGAGCTAGTTTCATTTACAAGCGGTTTATACATCTAATCCGGTTTCGACAAGCTCAACCTGACAGTATTGTGGTTTAGCAGTATTATACAACTTTGCCAAAGTTTATTTTAACTCTCCCTCATCATCAGGTAATCGGCTAGTTCCTGCAATGGCTTTTTTCTTACAGATAATACAGCTGTATCTTCTAAATGCATTAGTGCAGTCTGCAGGTATTTATTTTTAAGTTCCTTTGCCCAGTCATCAACCTTGCAGTCTTTAAAGATTTGCAATACTTTCTCTACTTTATCTGGCGGATTATTTTTAATCAGGTCGTTTAATTCCAGTAACTGCTCAGGCTTCGCTGTCTCAAAAGCATGTATCATTAAAAAGGTTTTCTTATTGGCCATTATATCGCCGCCAACTTTCTTTCCGAATTTTTCGGGGTTGCCAAATGCATCTAGGTAATCATCTTGCACCTGAAAAGCGATGCCCAGGTTTTTCCCAAACTCAAATAAATGATTTTGATTTCCTTCGCCTGCTCCGCCCAAAATAGCGCCCAGCTTTAAACTGGCTGCCAACAGTACCGAAGTTTTTAAGGTTATCATGTCCACATATTCATTCATCTCAACCGTGTCTCTTTTTTCAAAATCCATATCCATTTGCTGTCCTTCGCAAACTGCACTTGCTGTATTATTAAAGAGGTATAAAACTTTTTGTAATTGCGCCAGTTTAATTTTATTCAGATACTCATAAGCTTTTACAAACATGGCATCGCCAGCCAACAGCGCTGTTGATTCTCCATATTTTGTATGCACCGTTTCCATGCCACGCCGCATGGGCGCTTTGTCCATGATATCATCATGTATCAAACTAAAATTATGAAACAACTCTATAGCCGCAGCTGCATTATAAGCATCTGGGTCTATCTCATCAAACAACTGATTACCCATCAACACGCAAACTGGGCGTATTCGTTTACCACCAAGCCCCAGAATATACTGGGCAGGGTCATACAATGTAGAAGGTTGCTCCGGAAAATGACGGATATTAAATTTCTCTTCGAAGAGTTTTGAGAGTTCTGTAAACGAATGCATAAATATTATCTAAAACACAGTTTGATTTATCTTTTCTTTTTTGCCTGAGGCTTACCAGCGGGTTTTGCTTTGCCTGTAGACTTGGTTTTCGCTTTAGCTTTAGCTAAAGGTTTGCCCCCCGCTACAGCTTTTGTTACCCACTCATAATCCAGTTGCCGCTTACTTAAATTCGCTGCCACCACTTTTATCCTTACTGCATCTCCCATTCTGAATTTTTGACCGGTACGCATACCTACTAACGCATAATCAGCTTCATCCAATCTAAAATCATCGTATTCACTCAAATCCCGTACAGTAACCATTCCTTCACATTTGTGCATTACTGTTTCCACAAAGAACCCAAAGGATGCAACACCGCTTATGATACCATCAAATTCTTCGCCCAGGTAGTTTTTCATAAACTCAACCTGCTTATATTTATTACCAGCTCTTTCTGCCTCCATGGCTTTACGCTCTCTGTCGCTGCAATGTTTGCATCGCTCATCCATTCCTTTTTTTAAATTCAGTTCTTTATCCAGGCATTGTTGCAAAATACGATGCACCATCACATCGGGATACCTGCGTATCGGCGACGTAAAATGACAATAATACTCAAAACCTAATCCATAATGCCCAATATTAGATGACGTATAAACAGCTTTCGACATGGTGCGAATACCCAATTGCTCGAGCACATGTTGCTCAGGCTTTCCTTGTACTTCTTTCAATAGTTTATTAAAAGAAGTTGCTACTGCCTTCTCATCATCCAAATCAAACGTATAACCAAATTTTTTGGCGAATGCTGCAAAAGGTTTCAGCTTTTCGTCATCAGGTCTATCGTGAATACGGTATGGAAATGGAATAGGCTCTTTGTTTACTTTAATTTTGGAAACAAAAGTTGCCACTGCCCTGTTTGCCAATAACATAAACTCTTCAATCAATTTATGCGCATCCTTACTTTCTTTTACTACAATACCAATCGGCTTGCCCTTCTCATCCAACTGAAAACGTACTTCCTGCGATGAAAAATTAATGGCGCCGTTTTTAAAACGCTCCGCTCTAAATTTTTTGGCCAGCTCGTTTAACAGAGTTATTGGTTTTGCGTGCAGACCATCTTTTTTCTCAATTATCTCCTGCACTTCGTCGTAACTAAAACGATGATCACTGTGTATAATGGTTCTGCCTAGCCAAGT
>JBKJPN010000226.1:0-6544 GCA_046595125.1 Ferruginibacter sp. | reverse complement strand
CCAACCGAAAACCGATATATTATCTTTCGGTTGGGCAAACTCCGCCTCATTTTCCGGGAAAGGAATTGCTTTGGGGGTTGAGTTACAGGCGCCAATCACCAGCATGCTTGTGAAAATTAAAAAGATTTGTGCCGGGGTTATTTTTTTTATCATAATGGTAGTTGTATAATGAATGTGGTGCCTTCGTTTTCTTTAGTTTCTACTGTCAACTCGCCACCATGCCCTTTGGTAACGATATCAAATGCCAATGATAAACCCAAGCCTGTTCCTTGTCCGGTGGGTTTGGTGGTAAAGAAGGGTTGGAAGATTTTGTCTAATACTTTTGGAGGGATGCCGTTGCCATTATCCGTGACTCTTATCTCTACCTTGTCCGCAGCTTTTTTTGTACTGATTGAAACGGTAGGCTCATAATTTTCTGCTCTTGATTTCTTCTTTTCGTCAACAACGTAAAAAGCATTCGTTAATAAATTCAACACCACCCTTCCAATATCCTGGGGAATGATATTGATGTTGCCAATTGAATTATCAAAATCAGTCTTAATCGTTGCATTGAATGTTTTGTCTTTTGCCCTCAGACCATGATAGGAGAGCCGGAGGTATTCATCGCACAAAGCATTGATATCCGTTGGTTCTTTTACACCACTACTGCTGCGGCTGTGCTGCAACATTCCTTTTACAATACCATCGGCACGTTTACCATGATGATTTATTTTTTCGAGATTTTGTATTACATCTTTCATGATATCCCTTACATCTTCCAGATTGCCTTTTTCCAACTCATCGTTCATTTCATCCAGCAACTCTTTACTTACTTCACTAAAGTTGTTTACAAAATTCAACGGGTTTTGAATTTCATGTGCAATGCCTGCAGTGAGTTCGCCCAGCGAGGCCATTTTTTCTGATTGGATGAGTTGGGATTGGGTGGATTTTAAATTTTCCAGTGATTGTTTTAATTCGTCAGTACGTACTAAAACTTTATGCTCGAGGCGAATATTTTGCTCCTTCAAACTGCGGGAGCGATACCAGATAAATACAAAAAGCAGCGTAAGAAATAACAAGGCATATAGCGTATAAGCCCACCAGGTCTTCCACCATGGAGGCAAGATGGTGATCGATAATTCTGCTGGCGTGTCATTCCATACGCCATCACCATTAGATCCTTTTACAAACAAAGTGTAATGGCCCGGTGGCAGTCCTGCGAACGTTACTTCTCTTTTTGTTCCCAGCTGGTACCATTGATCACTATACCCCTTTAGCTGGTAAGCATATTGATTTTTGGCGGGTTTACTTAAACTGAGACATACAAATTCAAAAGACAGCATATTGTCCTTGTAAGAAAGAGTAATACTATTACTACCCAATAATAATTCTTCAGCAGGAAGGCCGGATGATTTACCAATGTTATAGCGTTTCAGCTTATTGATATAAACAAAAGGTTTATAGGGATTATCTTTTATGCTATCGGGATGAAAAACATTAAATCCATAAACGCCTCCGAAAAACATTTCCCCCGTTCTTTTATTTTGCCTTGATCCGAAACCATTAAATTCAAAACCCTGTAACCCATCTGATATATCAAAATTTTTAAATTGCCTGGTTTCAGGATCTAATCTTGCAATGCCCCAGTTAGTGCTTATCCAGAGTTTTCCTTTTTCATCTTCTTCAATGCCATAAACAGTTTCGTTCACCAGCCCGTCTTTTACACGATAGTGTTTTGCAATACCCGTTACAGGATCGAGACAATCTATACCTACGTCACCGCCAATCCATATTTTGCCGTTTCTATCCTCCCGGGCACAATAGACATCCCTATTATTAATACTGGTAGAATCTTCGGGGCTATGCACAAACCGCTTGAAAGTATTTCTTTCAGGATCATAAATATTGAATCCATTTTCAAAAGTTCCAATCAGCAGTTTGCCGTTTCTCGTTTCAGAAATGCAACTTAAAAAGCGGCCGCTTATAGTGGAAATATTTGTCGGATCGGTCCTGAAGTGTTTAAATTTTCCTGTTTTGATATCTAATTTATCCAAACCAATATCTGTCGCTACCCAAACATTTCCTTTGCTATCCTCAATTACCTGGTGAAGGGCAGTTCCGCTGCTAAGGCTTGTTGAATCTTTTTTATTTGGATCGTAATGCTCAAACTTCCCGGTCTTTCTGTCAAAACAGTCCAGTCCCCTGGAAGTAGTGATCCATAGTTTTCCATTACTTCCTTCTGAGATATACCAAACATTATCTTCTCCCAGGCTATTAAGATCATTAGCATTATGCTTGTAATGTGACCACTTGTTGTTGGTTCTATCCAGGCGATTCAATCCTCTGCCTAATGTTCCTACCCATATAATTCCATCGCTGTCTTCGAGAACCGGCCATACACTGTTATGGCTTAAACTATTTTCATCGGCAGGATTGTGAAAATAATGACTGAATGAATTTACCTGCGGATTGTGTTTATTCACTCCGTCAGCACTGCCGATCCATATATTTCCTTCAAGGTCTTTTAAAATATTGTTCAGGCCGTTTACTCCAAGACTTTTAGCGTCACCTATTATGTTGCGATATTGTTTAAATGAATTTGTCTTTTTATCAAATACACTTAAGCCATTGCTTGTTGTTATCCATAATATATTTGGTTCAGATTCTAGTATTCCTGAGACATTATTACTGTTCAGGCTATTCTTATCGGCTTTATTATGTTTATACAGGATAATATTTTTTTGTAAAGGTTCAAACCTGCTTAACCCATTGGATGTACCTATCCATATATTCCCTTCGGTATCTTCTGTTACGCATTGTACAGAACCTGGGGGCAAGCCCTTAATTTGTGTAAACCGGCTGGATGCTCTATCAAAATAGTTTAATCCTTTGGCGCTCCCGATCCATACGTTACCTTTCTTATCTTCATTTATACAAAGGATGTTATTGTCAACAATACTATTAGGATCGTTTTCATGATGATAATAACGAACAATTTTTTTTGTTTGGTAATTGAGGGTGTTTAGCCCATTAACGGTTCCAGCCCATACCAGTCCTGTGTGGTCTACGAACAATGATTTTACTTCATCACTGCTGATTGTATTGGAATCTGTGGAAGAATAGACAAATCGTTCGGCCTGTTGGGTGAAAGTGTTAAGCCTGTTAAGGCCTGCCTGTGTGCCAACCCAAATATTATTTTCTTTATCTTTTGCAAGGCTTAGTATGTATTTGTTGGATAAACTCATTTTATCGGCAGGGTCATTACGAAACGTCGTAAACCGATAGCCATCATATTTATTGAGGCCATCCTGGGTACCAATCCAGATAAATCCATTATGGTCCTGCACCATACAAATGATAGCATGCTGTGAAAGCCCCTGCTCCGCTGCAAAGTGCTCGAACCGGAGACGTTGTTGTGCATTTCCTAAAGCCGGGAAGAGTGCAAGTAATAATATTTTCAGACAATGGTTCATGATGATGATTGATTTGGCAGATGTATAATAAATGTTGTTCCATCGCCTTCTTTCGTTTTTACTTTTATTTCTCCACCATGTGCTTTTACAATATCATAGCTTAATGATAAACCCAATCCCGTTCCCTGCCCGGTGGGTTTGGTAGTAAAGAAGGGTTGGAATATTTTATCTAATACTTTTTGTGGAATGCCGTTGCCGTTATCAATTACTTTAATTTCAATCTTATCAGCAATCTTTTTTGTGCTTATTGAAACGGTTGGTTCATAAACTTTACCAGCTTCGACAAGCTCAGCCTGACAGGCTTTCTTTTTTTCATCCACCGCATAAAAAGCATTGGTCAACAAATTCAAAACAACCCTGCCAATATCCTGTGGAATGATATTGATGTTACCAATAGAATTATCAAAATCAGTTTTAAAGGTAGCATTGAAAGATTTGTCTTTGGCTCTTAAACCATGATAACTCAATCGTAAATATTCATCACACAAAGCATTAATATCAGTTGGCTCTTTTACGCCGCTGCTGCTTCGGCTATGCTGCAACATTCCTTTTACAATACCATCAGCTCTTTTACCATGATGATTTATTTTCTCCAGATTCTGAATCACATCTTTCATGATATCCCTTACATCATCCAGGTTGCCTTTATCCATCTCTTCTTTCATTTCATCCAGTAACTCTTTACTTACTTCACTAAAGTTGTTTACAAAATTCAACGGGTTTTGAATTTCATGAGCAATGCCTGCTGTAAGTTCTCCCAACGAAGCCATTTTTTCTGATTGCACCAATTGTTTTTGTGCGGCCTGTAAGTTGGTCAATGCATCTTCAGCTTTTTGCTTTTCTTCTTTAAGTTTTTGCAGGTCAACTCTTGCCTGCGTAAGATCTTTAAAACGGGAATAAGCCAATGAGAAAACAGAAGCGGCTCTTTTTAATAAGCTCCAGCTTTCAGTTGATATATCTCCGGCAGATGCTGCACCAATGGCGCCATGCGAAAATTTATACAGGTGATAAGTGCGGTCGGGAATTTCATCGCCATAATACCCACGGAAAGGAGCAGAGTTGGCTTCGCAAAAACGAATCCATTCCACCCGGTTGGCACCTGCCATCACAATAGAAATTTGTTTTTCTTCGGATTTATAAAAGGAAAGCATTTCTCTTCCCACCCAGGTATCGTTCAGGTTCAATGAAAAATGATCATTTACTAATTTTTTCTCTTCAGACCGCAGATCTTTTAATGCATACCAGCATTCGGCTTTCTCTGCCTGCTCATCATTGATGTAAATGCTGCAGGTTTCCAGTTCTTCAACACCCAGTAAACCCATTTCCTGGCGAAGTACTTCAGCAACTTCTTTTAATTCTTCGGGTTGCTGCATGGCCAAAGCCCTTGCTCTCACTCTTTCCAACGCTACTTCTATTTGTGCCTGTCTTGTTTGTGCTTCTGCTTTTTGCAGATCGAGAAAACGGGTATAGGTGAGATCAAATGCCTGTGCAAAGCGTTTAAAAATTTCTTCTTCGGGACAAGGAACCTGTGTAATGATGACGAGGTAACCTGTTTTGAAAAATGCACAATGCAGTTTCTGCCAGGTGGGTAATGTAAAACCAGTGGCAAACATATCTTCAAATATTTTCTTTGCAGCCGGTAAATTCATCAGCCAGTCATAATGCGCCTGCAAGGCTGCACCTTCCAGTTGTTCTATATGATAGGTTGCGCCATTCTTCCAGGCATTATAGATGTTGGCATGTGTTGCATCGCCAATGTTTGGTAAATAAAAAGGTGGAACAAATCCATTTTTATCACTCAGCCACCATTCATCTTCGGCCCGGTCTTTTTCACATAAGACAAAACCGCATGTCCAAAGATTGTCGACTAACAAATTCAATTCTCTAAATAATATCGTTGCCACATCACCCAGCTCATCCGACTTCTGCATACCCATGGTTCTGGAACGGACTTTTTCCAATGCAGCCTCTATATGTGCTTCCCTTGCCCTTGCTTCTGCATTTTTAAGATCGAGGAAACGGGTATAAGTTTGGTCAAACACTTTGGTGAACCGTTTGAAGATATCATGTGCATGAGGTACCGGCTCGTAGGTAATAAATAATAGAAATCCACCATTGAAAAGACTTAGATGGTTGATCTGGTATGTGGGTAAGGAGAGTCCAGCTTCTTCTAGTTCTTTTATAACAGGCCCAACCTGGGGCAGGCTCTTCATATAATTATAATGGTCTTCAATTTTTTTACCACCGAGTTCCTGTTCAAAAAATGGCTCTTGTTTTTCTATTGCCTCCAACCATTCCGCAAAGGAAGGTTCACCTGAATTGGCAAAGGGTAAATGAAAAGCGGATTGTATCTTTCCCTCACTGCTCATAATACAGGTACTTGATTTTTTATCATCAGCTAAGATATTGTAACCACAGCTCCATGCCGGAATACCCAATGCCTGTACTTCCAGGAATAATAAATTGGCAGCTTCGGGTAACTCATCGCTATGCTGCATGGCCATGGTACGGGAACGTATCTTTTCTAAAGCCATTTCTATTTTGGCTTCTCTTGCCTGTGCTTCCGCTTTTTGCAGATCTAGAAAACGGGTATAGGTGCGTTCAAATTCAACAGAAAAGCGGTAAAGGATATTTTTTTCCTCATCTGATAAATCGCTTTCAAGCATCACACCAAAACAACCGTACTTCATAAAGGCTTCAACATAGTATAAACCATTCCGGAAAAATTCCGGTTTTAGTTTTTCAACCCCATCCAGTAACTCTGCCCATGCAGCAAAATAATTGTCCACTTCAGCAGGCTTCACGGCATAGGAATGAACCGGTTCATCACTTCTCCAGTCAACCAGGCATTGTGCCGTAGCAGGTTCATTTCTGTCGAGCGGATAAGTAATGGCTTTGCTTTTAAAGAATGTGGAATCATTTTTTTCTTCCCATGCAGCCCAGAATATATGATTGCTTTTCTCTTCATCGGGCAGCCATAAAAAAGAAAAAGCGGAATTGATACCAAGCAATAAAACCTGTTCATGAAAAACCCGTAACGTATCATCCAACTCATTTGAATGCTGCATGATCATACTTTGTGTACGGGCCCG
>JBKJPN010000131.1:0-66192 GCA_046595125.1 Ferruginibacter sp. | reverse complement strand
ATGCGGCAAGGCCTATTAATATATTGTTATTAGTCCATGGGAATACTGTTCCTGGAACAGTAGTCGTAAAGTTAACCGGTGCTGTTGGCTGGCCTTTACAAACTGTTTGGTTTGGTATAGGGCCTACATTACCACTTGGGTTAACCGTAATGTTAAAGGTACGTGGTGTACCTGCACAAAGTGAGGTAAAGGTTAAAGTAACCCTTCCGTTACCGGCTTGTAAACCAGCGGTAGTTACACCTGCGGTTACTCCACCTATGTAAGACGAACCACCTGCACCGCTCTGGCCAGTCCAGTTATTAACATTATTATATAATCCACTAGCACCCGTCAATCCGCCACCTATGCCGCCAGATTGTGCCGTGGCAGCACCAAATTGGAGACTACCTACTTCATTTCCGCCAACACCACCAATGCCTAATGCACCAGGGAAACCATTATTTGCAACATCCCATGTAGAAGTACCTGCAGCTCCGCCAGCTACTTGTGTACCACCAGTTGGTACAGGTCCCTCACTTCCAGGTGAACCGGGCCATCCGGCTCCTCCACCTCCGCCATAATATCCTGCACCTGCACCACCACCAGTGCCACGGCCACAATTAGTAACTCGATCTCCACCTGCTCCGCCACCACCGGCGCCAACAATTGCACGGGCTGCCAACGTATTGACTGCTACCCTAACATCAGATGCGCCACCACCGCCGCCGCCTTGAGCTGCAGGGCATGCAGGATCACCACTAGCTAAACTAATACCGGCATTACCGCCGCCGTTAAATCCACCTGCTATTGAGGTAGTTGCGCCTCCTCCAACATTAATAAATAATGTTTGTCCGGCGGTTACAGCCAAGTTGCCTTCTGCATATCCACCAAGACCACCTACTACACCCTGTGCGTTTGAATTACCTTGAGCGCCCCAGGCTTTAACAGCTACTGAAGTAACTCCTGAAGGAACAGTCCAGCTTTGAGGAGCTCCAATATAATTAAATGTTGTTGTTGTTGTTAATGGAATATTGGGGGTTACTGTAACAGTAGCTGTTACTGGTGCAGCACCAACATTCGTAGCAGTAAATGCAGGAATATTTCCAGATCCTGTGGCACCTAAGCCAATTGATGTATTATTATTTGTCCATGAATAGGTTACGCCGGGAGTAGCACTGCTGAAGTTATATGGACCAGCCGGGCCACCATTACAAACCGTATCATTTGGTACTGGGTTCATGGTAGGTGCAACAGATGTAATCTGAAGGGCAAAACGCCTAACACTTCCAAAATCTCCACCAGCATTATCACTAACATTCAATATCCATACTCCATTTGGATTCTGACCGTCAAATACCGAAAGCGGACTTTCAGGTAAATACGTGCCTGAAATCCCTCCTGTACTTGGCATAGTAGATGTTGGCGGAAATGCACCATCATCATCCAGTGTTACTGCGCAGAAATTATCTCCCGAACCACCTCTTCTATTAATTAGTGTAAGTGTGGTTGCTGCAGGTGAAGTTAATTTAACTATTAAATCTCCGTTCCAGGTATGATCAATGGATGCATTTACATTTCCACTGGTATTATTACAGGTTCCTGTACCTGGGAATAAAATAAAGTCAAGATCTGCTATTGTACCTAATCCTGAAACTGTAATCGGAATATTTACGCCCGCCGGGTCATTATCAGGAATTGAAACAGCCGGTCCATTATAAGTAACCGATGTTATACAACCCTGAGGCGGTGGAGGTAAAATATATGTAACCGTATTATCGGTACTTGTCGAAGCATTATTAGGATCACCATTCGTGTTAATAGCAACACCCGCCGGAACGGTTGCTATAACTGTTCCGCTGGCTACCATACCCGATACTGCAACATTATAAGTAGTACCACTGCCAGTAACAACCTTTGTAGCAGCACCTGCTGTTCCAGATAAGGTAACACCAGCCGCTGTAAATCCTGTTACAGACTGATCGAATACCACGGTAAAGTTAATTGGTGATATAGAAGTAGGATCGGGTTGCGCCGCCGCCTGATTAATTGTTACATTAGGATTAACAGCACCCGGAGGTAAAATAATCGTAACGGTATCTCTTAAATCAACTCGCACGTTTGCCGCATTAAATAAACTTGAGCGTAAATTAACTACTGCTCTTGTTTCCATTAATATATCATCCAGGTTCCAGCCTACAGCTGCAACACTGGCATCAGAACCAAAGCGCCAGCGAAGTTTAACTGTCGCCTGATTGGCGTAAGGCTGCATATTTACTTTTGACTGAATAAAGGCATTACTATTTCCCGTCCAGGCTGCACGACCGCTCAATGGATTACCTGAAGCATTTACAGTGCCGTTATACCCGCCCTGAGTAAAATTGGCTGAGCCAATATCTGCCCACGAAGTTCCTCCATTTGTGCTTATTTCTAATACAGCACCATCCCAGGCATTTTCCGTATTATACCAATGCCAGAAACTTAAGGTTGGAGCAGTAGCACCAATTGCAAAACTATTAGTTGTGGCAATTGTTTGATCAGAGACGATCGTTGCATTTGGCGTAAAGAATGAATTAGGCGCACTATTACTTCTTACATTATGTGCAATCCAAACGTTAGCTGTTGAAGAAGCTGTTGTCCAGAAAGCTGAAATGGTAGTTGAAGGCACCGTTTCATTTATTAAAGTTACGGGAGGAAAATAAGCACCGGGCTGTATTTGAACAGTTAAACCATAGGTACCGGTAGCACCAACGGCTAAGTTAACTGGCCATGCCACCACACGTGTAGCACCAGTGTACACACCACCATTTGTTGCGCTAACAAAGTTCACATTGGCAGGTAACGTATCCCTTAATGTATAATTTGCTAATGCAGAACAAGAAGCTGTTACAGTATGACTATAAATTATATTTTGACCAGCAGGTACACCAGCAGCTCCACTTTGAGTAAATGTCATAGCTGCTCCACCGCCTACAAAACTTGGTGTTTGGTCGGTAATACTGGTTACAGAACCTTGAAGCGCTCCAATACCAACACCTCTTTTTGCAAAGGCCCTCATAATAGCACAATAGTAAATACCACCATATAGTGTAGTATCTGCTTTCAGGATATTATCTCTAGCATCCACAAAACCGGGGCTGCAAGGTTGGGTTCTAAGCCCTTCCATTACAAGGCGTAATGCTCTCACATTACCTCCAGTGCCATTCCAGTTATATATATTAGGATCAATTGTCCCAATTTCGTTAATTAACTCCCAAGTCATCTCCCATAACATGGTACACCATACATAACCAACACCATGTGGAACTGCCTGTCCGGGCAAGTTGGCATAAGTGGTGGGGTTAATGGCTAAATCTGTACAATAACGGGTTGGCCTGATACCAGCACCTGTTGGCGGCTGGTTTAAAGCATAGGTTCCAATACCTCTTGGTGAGTTGAAACCGGTAGCTAAAGTTGCAGTTGCCCAGTTTTGCGTAAGCATCAAACCAAAATAATCACTAATTCCTTCTCCTCCTTGCTCTGCATTACTTAAACAACTAGTATTAGCCGGACCGCCGGTAATACGCTTGGAAACTCCATGTCCTAATTCGTGAATAATAATTCCATTATCTACATCACCATCTAAGTTAGGTGTAGCACCTGTCCACAAATACATTTGCATTCTTCCACTCCCGCCATCGGCCGGTGTAGAGAAGTTTGCATTATTAGTTCCACTTCCATCCTGTGCTTCTGCGTTCACATGGTCTCCACCAACACCACCACGCCCCTGGTTATCATCTTGAAAATTACCACCAACTTCAGTAAATCCATAACCATACAAGATATCATGTATTAGATTATTCCAATAAAACAGGTTGGTAATATTCCACTGCTGGTTTTGTACCGGAGTAGACTGAGTTGGGTCTACCGTAAAATTAGGTACAAAATCAAAAGTAAGGTTAGGTAATGCGGTAGTAGAGTTCGCCGATCTGGCAGGGTCACCAGTATTCTGGTTTGTTCTGTCGTGATATGCCCATACATTATTACCACGTGAATAACTGAAATCGGCTGGATTAGAATGCCATTGCAGGGAAACTGCATTGGCCACTACACCAGCGTTCGTCCATGGATTGCTACGCAATGCCGGAGTTCCGCCAGGATGACTGGGGCTTTCTGCAGGAATTGGTACCACTCTATAAGAGGCAGAGGTAATCAGACTTGGATCTTCTGCTTTCTTAAAATCAAAATAATTATTTTCAGTTTTTACAAGCAATTTATTAGCATACAAGAAATCCGGATATTTCATGGTCATATCTGGCGTACCCCAATTATCATAATCAGTCAAATTGTCCATCCCCAAAATGCTGCTATTATTTGCACTTACTTGAACAAGCCAATAGTCGGGTGTTGTTTTTGAGATTATATATACCTCCCAAGCTAAATCGTATTGCTTTCTTTGTTCGTTATAATACCAGTTAAGTCTGGCTGTTATATTTTCTTGAGAAACGCCCATATTGCTAAATTCTACAAAACGGCCATCCTCCTTTCTATTAATAGCTATTGGCATTTGAGCTGAGTTGATACCACGATCGGCCAATGCAGACTGCACCGCCGACTCTGCTGTTACCGATGGAATACCTGAACTAGCACTCACCATTTTGGCCATGCTCGGCTCAAAGTAACCTGTGTTGCTCAGCATCTTTCCATTGCGGAAAGAAAAAATCAACATTTGGTTATAAACGGGAACCTTTTGGAAAGATTGCTGCAGGTAAACATAACGTATACCCGTTACATTATCTTCAAAAGTACTCGATACAATTGCACTGCTAAGCAGTTCATCTGAAAGACCAATTTGGGCCTTATAATCACTTACAATTTGTAAGGCCATTTTACCTTCTTGGGTCGTAACAGACTGTGCACTGAGAATCAGCGTGCTGCAAAAAACCATAAAAATTAGGAGGATAATTCTTTTCATAAAAACAGTTTGATGGTTAAAACAATTAGCTTAAAACAATGGCTGATACAGGATATTGGATAAACTTACTCGTGGTTTTGGATAGGTAGATATAATCAACTATTTAGTATAAGTCAGCGATAAATACGACCATTAATTAGCTGAATTAGCTGTAATATACGTTCATTATTTTAAAAAAGTTAATAAAACCATAATTTTTTTTCGAAAAATAATATCAGTTATACATGCTGATTATTTTTTATGTGCGGCAACAATCCAATCTATACAACTTCTAAAACTGGTAAATAAATGCTCCTTGGCAATTAATTCCGGTATCAGGTTAATTTTCTCCATTTGAATTTTGGGTTGAATCTGCAGCCCTGTCATCATTACTTGAATACCCCTTTGCTCCAGCGTTAGTACTGCATCTTCCAATGCATACAGCCCTGTTTGGTCAATAAAGGGTACCTTTTTCATACGTATGATGACATATTTAATGTCGACCAATTCGGCAACCTTATCAGTAAAATCAGATGCAAATCCAAAAAATAAAGGGCCGTCCAGATGCTTCACCAAAATATTATTTTTAAGTTCTTCTGGTATTTCCTCATCTTCCCACCCCTGTTCTTGCTGCAACTCACCAATGCCCGTAATTTTTGTTTTTTCTGCAGAGATGTCGCTCATTTTTTTCATAAATAAAAAAGATGCCATAACCATTCCAATAGCCACTGCTACCAATAAATCCAGAAATACGGTAACCAATAAAACAATTACCATAATGGCAGCATCGGCTTTAGGCACTTTGTTGATATGCTTGAAGCCCTTATAGTCCAAAATTCCAATGCCCACTGTTATCAAAATACCCGCCAGCACCGACTTTGGAATAAGCGCCGCATATTTTCCGGCACCCAATAAAATAACAATAAGCACCACCGCATGTATAACTCCCGATATACGGTTACGGCCACCCGAACGAACATTTACGAGGGTTCGCATGGTAGCACCGGCACCAGGCAACCCGCCGAAAATACCTGCCACGGTATTTCCGATACCCTGTCCGATTAACTCTCTGTTACTATTATGTTTTGTTTTTGTTACGTTATCGGCTACCACCGATGTTAGCAGCGAATCAATGGCACCCAATGCTGCCAGTGTAACACCCGCCTCAAGAATCATGGTATAAAATTTTGAGTCGATGGTTAGCAAACCTGCAATCTGCAGCGGTGGAATCCCTGTTGGAATATCACCTATAACCGGAACTTGATTATTGAGAATCACCGATAAGCCGGTAACAATTAATAGCGCCACCAAAGTACTTGGTACCGCCTTGGTTACTTTCGGAAAAATATAAATTATGAGAATAGTTAGCGCTGCATAAATGATTGCCCACTGATTAATACTCCCGAAAGCCGGCACTATTTCTTTAACTACATCGATGGTAGTTTTTGGCGATGCCAGACCAATAGCCGGAAACAGTTGTAAGAGGATAATGATTACGCCAATACCGCTCATGAAACCGGAAATAACGGGATAGGGAATGAACTTAATTAGGGATCCAACTTTAAGAAAACCCATTAAAATTTGAAGCAACCCAGCCAGTACAAAACTTGCAATTATAGCCCCCATAACGTCTGCTATATTACCATCGGCAGACTGACTTACAAATATTGCAATAGTAGCGGCTGAAACTACTGTCATAGGGCCCGTAGGCCCACTTATCTGCGAAGGCGTACCACCAAAAATGGCTGCAAGAAAACCTAGGAATATGGCACCATATAAACCCGCCGCAGCACCCATACCCGACTGTACACCAAAGGCTAACGCCAAAGGCAGGGCCACAATACCAGCTGTAAGACCACCAAAAAAATCCCCTTTTGTAAACTTCAAATTCATCATAACCAAAAATTAAATTTTATAAAATACAACAACTATAAATTGTTGCAGAAAAAACAAGTGCGGAATAGGTTAAACTGCTTACCGGGGAGGCATGAAAGGTTTGCTGTAAAAACCTGAGGGGTAACAATGTATTATTTCGATAGCTGTTGGCAAAACATTGCTTAAAGTAATAACTGGATAAAGAAATTGATTCAATTGTTCCTGCTCTTTCTTAAAAGTTGATTTACCGGATTCTTCACCGCTTTTATTATCATCGGCGCATTGTTCTGTTGATTGCTTTAATTTTTTAAAGACCAACGTTGTTCCGGTGGTTTGCAAAACGAAACTTAAGGATAATATGAGAAAAAGAAATTTTGCCATTTTTAACAATGCTCCCAAAGATAGTTAATTAGGCGAATTTTTTATAATAGCTTTAATGAAGTTACTTTTACATAGCATTAAACTCAATATTAAAAAACTCAACGCTCAACACAAATTAATTTCAGATACGAATGTTACCAAAGATAAATCCCGTTACTACCCCTTCCTGGCTTGCTTTACAGCAGCACAGACAGTTGTTTGACAATGTACAAATGAAGAATCTTTTTTATAACGATGCCGACAGGTTCAATAGGTTTTCCATTGCTGACGGCGATATCATTTTTGACTATTCTAAAAACATCATCACCGAAAACACGGTAGAAATTTTACTGGAATTAGCAGCCGACTGTAAATTAAAAGATGCTATGTCGGCTATGTTTAACGGAGAAAAAATAAACGAAACAGAAAACAGAGCCGTGCTGCATACTGCTTTAAGAAATTTTTCTGGCAAGTCAGTATTAACCGATGGAATCGATGTGATGCCCGGTATAAAACAAGTGCAGGCGCAAATGAAAAATTTTTGTGCGGTTGTACACAAAGGCGAATGGAAAGGTTATACCGGCAAAAAGATAAAATACATAGTAAACATTGGAATTGGCGGCAGCGACCTTGGCCCCGTGATGGTTACTGAGGCATTAAAGCCTTATTGGATTGAAGGAATTGAAACCCATTTTGTAAGTAATGTTGATGGCACACACATTACTGAAACGCTTAAAAAAGTGAATGCACAAGAAACGCTGTTTTTAATTGCCAGCAAAACTTTTACCACACAGGAAACCATGACCAATGCATTTACTGCAAGAAACTGGTTTTTACAATTTGCAAAAGATGAAGCGTTTGTTGCCAAACATTTTGTTGCGCTAAGTACCAACGAAACTGCTGTGCAGCAATTTGGGATAGATGCCAAAAATATGTTTGTTTTTTGGGATTGGGTTGGCGGAAGATACAGTTTATGGAGTGCGATTGGTTTATCCATTGCGCTCACCATTGGTTACGAAAATTTTGAAGAATTGCTTAAAGGCGCTTATGCGGCCGATACACATTTCAGAGAAACCAGTTTTGATAAAAACATTCCTGTACTAATGGCGTTGATTGGCATTTGGTACGGCAATTTCTTTGGTACAACATCCGAAGCAATTTTGCCTTACGACCAATACCTGCACCGCTTTGCAGCCTATTTTCAACAGGGTAATATGGAAAGCAACGGCAAGTATATTGACCGTAATGGAGAACCTGTTACTTATGCTACAGGCCCGGTTATATGGGGAGAACCTGGTACTAACGGTCAACATGCTTTTTATCAGCTCATCCACCAGGGAACACAAATAATTCCATGTGATTTTATTGCTCCTGCCATCAGCCACAATCCAACCGGCGATCATCATCAAAAGTTACTGAGTAATTTCTTTGCACAAACCGAGGCTTTGATGAATGGTGCAGATCATGCAAATCCATTCCGTGTTTTTGAAGGTAACAGGCCCACTAATTCTTTTTTAATTAAGGAGATTACGCCATTTACATTAGGGCAGTTAATTGCTTTTTACGAACACAAAATTTTTGTGCAAGCTGTTATCTGGAATATTTACAGTTTTGATCAATGGGGCGTAGAACTTGGAAAAGTATTAGCCGGAAAAATTTTACCTGAATTGGAGAATGATGAAGAGATAAATGCGCACGACAGTTCAACCAATGGTCTGATAAATTTATACAAAAAAATGAGGTAGTTAATACCTAGGCAAAGTCTTCAACAGCGTTTCTTTAAATAGTTTTAACTCGCAGGTTTTGCCGGTTCCTTTAAAACGAAGGACGATGTTCTTGGAGTCCTGTTTATCAGTTTTATTATCTGCAGAAGGCTGAATTTGTATTTTCCATAAACTGTTGCATTTTTTTGATTTAATGCGATGCTGTTCATTGTTTATGCTACCATCGCCAGGAATCACTGAATTTGTATCAACCGCTGTAACACTTGCCTGGTATATCTTTTTATCATACATCACATTTACAATGACTGGCGCTTTACTGCCAGTCCACTCTACATAAATAAACCTATCTATCATAGGAATAGGATTGATTGTATTGCCATTTTCATCAGACATGGCCATACCTGGTATACTGACAGTATAAAACGCATAGGCTTTTTTTACTGAGCAGTTCGACTGTGCACAAGCAGATAAGAGTATGCTTAAAAAAACGACCGATGTGAATATTTTTTTCATTCCTTTTCTTTTCAATTTACTAAATTTTTATCTACCCTTCAGTGATTTAACAATAAAATAAAAAATCCTCTCTTTAAAAAGAGAGGATCTGTTGCAATTAGGTTTGGTGTTTGTTTATCAACCTGCTAGGTTACCACTTTTCTGCTATCTCAGCACTGCCGTTGTCTACGGGACCATCATTTGTTTCGGATGGCGTTTCTTCAATCATTTTTTCTGCAACTTCTTCAACAGTTGGTATTTCAGTTGCAGCTTGAGTTTCAGGGGCAGCTGTTGTTTCACTCACTTCAGCAACAGGTGTTTCAGTTACTTGAGCTGCCGGTGCTGCTGTTGCGTTATTCTGCTCAGCATTGTCACCTTCGTACGGTGTATCATGGTTAAAAGCATCAAAATCAAAATCGGGCATCAATTCTGTTTTCACATAATCGATAGCTTCGCCCAGCCCTTTAATAAATTTGTTGAAATCTTCTTTATACAGGAAAATCTTATGCCTTTCGTACCCATCAGAATCAAACCTTTTACGGCTTTCTGTAATGGTTAAATAAAAATCACTGCCACGGGTTTCTCTTACATCAAAAAAGTAAGTTCTCCTTTTTCCGGCTCTTACACGTTGACTGTAAACACTGCCCATTTTCTTTTCGTTGTTCTCGTACGCCACTGTTGTTGTTTTTAGTTTGTTTAAGGATTACCCCTTTATTGGGTTGACAAAGATAAAATTGTTATCCGTTCTACCAAAAATATGGGTGACTATTTGAATTTGAAAATAAAATACTAACCCTGTTTATCCTGCTCCTGTTGCCTGTTGTACATTTCGGCGTAATAACCGTTTTGCGTCAGTAATTCATCATGACGGCCCTGCTCCACTATTTTACCCTCATCTAACACAATAATTTTATCAAATTCAAACATCGAAAAGATACGGTGCGTAATAATAAGCGCTGTTTTATCTTCTAAAAAGCGGTATAGGTTTCCAATAATTTCTTTTTCGGTACGAGCATCAACAGCGCTGAGGCAATCATCAAAAATTACGATTTTAGGATCCTTCAGTAAAGCACGTGCAATAGAAATACGTTGTTTTTGCCCACCACTCAATGTTACGCCCCGCTCACCTATCATCGTTTTGTAACCATGCTGAAATTTTTCTATTTCGTTGTGAATACTTGCCTGCTTTGCAGCTTCAACCACAGCACCTTCTGTCGCATTATCCAGTCCAAAACGAATATTATTACTAACAGTTTCGCTGAATAAAAAAACATCCTGAGGCACATAACTAATCTGTGTTCGCAAAGAATTAATATCAATTTTATTGATAGGTATTCCATCAAAATTTACAACGCCTTTCTGCGGTTCATACATGTGTAGCAGCAATTGCGCAATGGTAGATTTACCCGAACCAGTGCGGCCCACAATCGCAATTTTTTCGCCTTTATTTATTTGCAACGAAAAATCTTTTAAAGCCCTGATACCGGTGTGCGGATAAACAAAATCAACATTAACAAGGCTAACATTTCCACCCAGCGAAGGTTTCAATGCATCCTCCTCATTTTTCATTGTTGGCTCAGTGTGCAAAAACTCATTGATTCTTCTTTGAGATGTGGCTGCTCTTTGCGTCATACTTGCCGTCCAGCCAATGGCACTTACCGGAAACGTAAGCATCTGAATATACATCACAAATTCTGCGATGCGGCCTACGCTTGCACCTTCAACATTGTTCACTACATCTAAACTGCCAACCATAATAGTTATGAGCGTACTCAACCCAATCAGCAAAGCCATACTCGGAAAATAAATGGCTTCGGTTTTTGCCAGACTAAGGGCATTGTCTTTATATGAATCACTGTTCCTTCTAAAAAAGCCCATCATGGCTTTTTCCTGCACAAATGATTTAATAACTCGTATACCTGAGTAGGACTCCTGTGCATTAGCGGTTAGATCGCTTAACAGCGATTGTATGCGTTCACTTTTTTTATTGATGATGGTATTAACCAAATAAATGGCGATGGCAAGAATGGGTAATGGCGCCAGCGCCACCAGCGTAAGTTTAGGGCTTGCTTTCGCCATAAAATATACGCTAAAACCCAGTACAGCAGCAAGGTTTATAAAATACATGATTGCCGGACCGGTGTACATTCTTACCTTACTTACATCATCGGCAATGCGGTTCATGAGGTCGCCGGTGCTGTGCGTTTTATAAAAATTGGTATCGAGTTTTTGATAATGACTAAAAATCTCATTCTTCTGGTCGTACTCTACATGCCGGCTCATTACAATAATAGTTTGCCGCATCAGAAACATGAAAAACCCACTGATGATTGCTATCACAAACAAGGTTATACCAGCATACAATATTTTATTGCCCGTCTTTTCATCAAACTGAGCAATAATTTGGCGGACGGTAAAATCGTAATTCTTTTCACTTTTTTTAAGGTCTATCTCATTTACATTGGGCGATTGAACCGATTGCACCACTGTGTTTACCACATAACCCGTTAACTGAGGCGCCAAAATGCGGAAATAGTTGGTAAGCACCACAAACACAATCCCCAGCATAAAATGCCATCGGTATTTCCAGAAATATTTATTGAGGGAAGAGAGATGTTTCATTGATGCCGCAAAGATAAAAGAAAAAAACAGCAGCCCGATTATCGTAATTTATTCAATAATGATAATCTCCTTCTGCCATACTGTCACAGAACTCCCCGTTTTAAACTATCTTTGCTGCTCTAAAAAATTGGTCGATGATGGACATAGTGACAAATAAAGAACATGACGAAGCCAAGCAAGGTGAGGCATTTGCTCCTTTTGCCAATGATGAAAATGCGTATAAAAAGCATTTTTATATAGAAAGCTATGGCTGCGCTATGAACTTTGCCGACAGCGAAGTGGTAGCATCCATCCTGATAGACAATGGTTTTGGTGCCACTAAAAATTACCAGGAAGCCGACCTGATTTTCATCAACACCTGCTCCATCCGAGAAAAAGCAGAAATAACTGTACGAAAAAGATTAACCGAATTCAGAAGTATAAAAAAAGAAAGACCAGGCCTGCTGGTTGGCGTTTTGGGCTGCATGGCCGAGCGCTTAAAAGCAAAGTTTATTGAGGAAGAGAAATTGGTTGATATGGTAGTAGGTCCCGATGCCTACCGCACTTTACCCGGCCTGATTGAAGAAGCGGAAACCGGCCAGAAAGCGGTGAACGTTTTATTGAGCCGTGATGAAACCTATGCAGACATTGCTCCCATAAGATTGAACAGCAATGGCGTTAACGCTTTTGTAAGCATTATGCGTGGGTGCAATAACATGTGCTCGTTTTGTGTAGTGCCTTTTACCAGAGGAAGAGAGCGCAGCCGTGATGCAGCATCTATCCTTAACGAATGCAAAACACTTTTTGACGACGGATACCGAGAAGTAACTTTACTGGGCCAAAACGTAGACAGCTATTACTGGGTAGACGAGCAAAAAGATGAGCGGGTAACTTTCGCTTTGTTGATGGAACAGGTTGCACAAATTTCTCCTTTACTCCGCGTTCGTTTTTCAACATCGCATCCAAAAGATATTACTGATGATGTGTTGCATACCATTGTTAAGTACGACAATATCTGTAACTACATTCACCTGCCCGTACAAAGCGGTAGCAGCCGTGTGTTGCAAATGATGAACCGCACGTACAGCAGAGAATGGTATATCGCCAAAGTAAATCGCATCAGAGAGTTGATACCCGATTGCGGAATATCTACCGATATGATTACCGGTTTTTGTACCGAAACTGAAGAAGACCATCAGCAATCCTTAAGCCTGATGGAGTATTGCAAATATGACCTTGCCTACATGTACTTTTATTCTGAAAGGCCAGGAACACTGGCTGCACGAAGGTTTGAAGATGATGTAACGTTGGATGTAAAGAAAAGACGTTTACAAGAAATGATTGACCTGCATCGCATTCAATCTTTACAAAGCATGCAAAAAGATGTGGGCAAAACATTTAAAGTTTTGATAGAAGGAACTTCTAAAAAAAGCGAAAGCGATTTGCACGGCAGAACCGATCAGAATAAAGTAGTGGTCTTCCCTAAAAATAATCTCAGGCCCGGAGAGTACGTGACTGTCAAAATTGTCACATGCACCGCTGGCACATTAATTGGGATACCTGCATAACTAAAAAAAACATTCACTTAGTGCAACTTTGTGCCTTCGTGTCTTTGTGGTAAAAAATATGGAACTACAATCAATAAAAAACCGTTACGGTATAATTGGTAATTCGCCGGGACTTAATCATGCTTTAAATATAGCAGTACAGGTTGCCAATACCGACCTGAGTGTTCTCATCAATGGAGAGAGCGGTGTGGGTAAAGAAGTATTCTCTCAAATTATACATTCATTAAGCGCACGCAAACACAATCCTTTTATTGCCGTTAACTGCGGTGCTATTCCCGAGGGAACCATCGACTCGGAATTATTTGGACACGAAAAGGGATCTTTTACCGGTGCTGTGGATAGCCGCAAAGGATATTTTGAAACAGTAAACGGCGGCACTATTTTTTTAGATGAAATTGGAGAATTGCCGTTGGGCACACAGGCACGTTTGTTACGGGTGCTGGAGGCTGGTGAATACATCCGTGTAGGAAGCAGTAAAGTCCAAAAAACAGATGTACGGGTTATTGCCGCTACCAACAAAGAGTTGATTGAATACACCCAAACAAACAAGTTTAGAGAAGATTTATACTATCGCTTAAACACGGTGCCCATCAGGGTTCCGGCGCTACGTGATAGAAAGGAAGATATTTATTTATTGTTCCGAAAATTTGTAACTGATTTTTCCGACAGGTATAAAGGCACACCCGTACAACTGGACGATGGGGCGAAAGATGTGTTAATTAACTACCCCTGGCCGGGCAATGTGAGAGAATTGAAGAATATTGCAGAGCAGATATCGGTGCTTAGTCAGGACAAAGTTATTAGTGCACAAACCATGAAGAGCTTTTTACCCGAACATAATTATTCACGTTTGCCGGTTTTGGCTGGCGGTGCAGGGGCCGTTAGTCAGACGGAATTTGCGAATGAAAGAGAGATATTGTACAAGCTTTTCTTCGACATGAAAAAAGATGTGAACGAATTGAAGAAAATGTTTTTCGACCTTTTACAAAACCCAAATATTGCACAGTTTAAAGAAACCCACGGACATGCGCCGATATATAATGAACAGTCATATGCAGAGTTAAGCAATAACAACAGCGGGTCATCATCTCAGCCAGTTTTTTTACCGCATAACAACCGAGACTCGATAGACCAGCATGAAGACGTGGAAGAATCATTGAGCATCGTTGATAAAGAAAAAGAACTCATTATAAAGGCTTTAAAGAAACACAAAGGCAAACGTAAAGATGCTTCGCTTGATTTAGGAATCAGCGAACGTACCTTGTACCGTAAATTAAAAGAGTATGATATTGAAGAATAAGTTACTTGGCAAACGTAAAAAGGCAATAGGCAATAATGTTCTACTTATTGCCTATTGCTTATTGCTTATTACCGTATTTCCTTTTGCCACTTGCAAATACGGCTTTAAAGATGTTAGTCTGGCACCCGAAGTAAAAACCTTTAGGGTTAATTATTTTGAGAACAGGGCCGATTATAAAAATCCGCAACTAAGTCCGCAGTTAACTGAAAAACTAAAAGCTAAAATTATCAGTACCACCCGTCTGCGCCAAACCAATGACGATGATGCACATTACGATATAAGTGGCTTTGTTTCGGGCTACGTTGTAAGCACAACAGGTATTAATGCCAACAACAGCACTACAAGTCTCAACAGGCTCACGGCTACTTTTCATCTCATATTTAAAAATACACTGGATGAGAAAAAGAGCATGGAAGCCGATGTAACCTACAGTGTGGATTTTGATGCCAACCTTAGTCTGAATCAAGTTGAGCAACAAAAACTGGATGAAATCAGTAAGAACCTAACGGATGCTATATTTAATAAGATTTTTTCAAACTGGTAATGCTACCATAGATTTGCAGCCATGCAGAATAACCAACTTGTTTTTGAAAGCCTGTTTAACAGAAATTTTTCCGACCCCGGAAATAATGAATTTCTTGAACAAATAACCGAAGCACATCCTTATTTTTCACCAGCCCGTTTTTTTCTTTTGCAAAAAACTAAACAGGATACTGTTGCTTATGAAAAGCAATTGGCCCAAACAAATATTCAATTCAATAATCCGCTTTGGCTGAATTTTCAATTACAACAAACCGATCAAAACAAATCTGCCGCAGATTATTTATCTGAATCACTACACAGTTTGCCTACCCTGCAGCTGACCGAAGTGAAAGTTGCAGAAGAGCTTATTCAAACCGAACCTGTACATCAACCAGAAAATATTGGGGTAAACGTGGTAAGCCTTGCCGAAGAAAAATATAAAGCTGAAGAATTAGCCGACGAGCCCGATAACACCGACGGAAATGGCGAGATGGAAGCGGAGATTGAGCCCATGAAGATTGAGTTGAAAATGCCCGAAGAAAAGTTGAATCTTGATGAAGCCATGTTGTTTGAACCCATGCATGTGGTTGACTATTTTGCATCGCAGGGCATTAAATTAACCGACGAAGTGCAAATGGCCGATAAACTGGGCAAGCAATTGAAAAGCTTTACCGAGTGGCTTAAAACCATGAAAAAAGTGCACATGGAAGAAGCAGGCGGAACTGAACAAACGGATAGCAGTATTGCAACCATGGCCGAAAACAGCAATACCCAGGCCGAGGTTTTAACCGAAGCCATGGCCGAGGTTTTTGTAAAACAGGGTAAGGTGGGTAAAGCAGGTGAGGTATATAAAAAATTAAGTTTGCTCAATCCTGCCAAAAGCGCTTACTTTGCAGCCAAATTAGAAAACTTAAAAGAATCATAACATGTTAGTTTTATTCGGAATTTTAATCATTATTGCCTCTGTGATTTTAGGTATGATTGTGTTGATACAGAACCCAAAAGGTGGTGGCTTAAACAGTAACCTGGGGGGTTTTGGAAACCAGATAATGGGTGTTAAACAAACAACCGATGTACTTGAAAAAGGCACTTGGTTATTTGCTGCTATTGTTGGTATTCTTTGCCTAGTATCACCTGCTTTTATTCCAAAAGACGGCGAAGGATCGGCTCCTAATAAAGAACTGATACAGGATATTAACAGCAAAGTGCCTGCAGCAGCTGCACCAGCCCCAACCGTACCAATGCCTGGCACACCCGATACTAATAAAACACCTTAATTTTTTTACAAAATATTTAGAACCCCGTCATTAACCGACGGGGTTTTTTCATTTACTTTGTTTGTATGAAGAAAAAGATAATCCGCACTACCTTATTAATATTGGCGCTTGTAGGCGGCTACGCTGCCTGGCAGGTATTTGGTCCTACCGTTTCGGCTCCCGAGGAAAAATATTTTTATGTTAAAACAGGTTCTACTTATGCCGATGTAAAACAATCCTTGATTGAAGAAAAAATTATTGGCAATACTTATTTTTTTGAGCTGATAGCGAAACAATTAAAATACCCAACGCTTGTAAAAGCTGGGCGGTATCAAATAAATAATGGCAGCAGCGTACTCAGTCTGATAAGAAAACTGCGTTCGGGTAATCAAACGGCTGTAAATCTTACCATCAATAAATTAAGACTTAAGGAAGATCTGGCGCAAAAAATAGCCGCCAATTTTGAATGCGACTCCCCATCCGTCATGCACGTTTTAAACGATACCGAAAACTGGAAAAAATATCAGGTAAACAGCAATACCGTAATGACGACTGTTATTCCAAACACCTACAGTTTATTCTGGAATACATCTGCCGAAAAAATTATTGAAAAACTGCATAGTGAAAAAGAAAAATTTTGGACTCAAGAGCGGCAGGCAAAAGCCAGAGCGCTCAACTTTACGCCAGAGCAGGTTTACACGTTGGCCAGCATAGTTGAAGAAGAAACCAATAAAACCGGCGACAAAGGTAAAATTGCCAGCGTGTACATAAACCGCATTGCCAAAGGCATGCGCCTGCAGGCCGACCCAACAGTAAAATTTGCGATGAGGGATTTTGGGTTGAAGCGCATCATGTTTAAGCACCTTACGTATGACTCGCCGTTCAATACTTATCAAAACAACGGTTTACCGCCGGGGCCAATCTGCACCCCCTCTATAAAAACCATTGATGCAGTTTTAGATGCACCACAAACCAATTATATTTTTTTTGTAGCCAAACCCGATTTTAACGGCTACTCAAACTTTGCCAGTACTTACGAGGAGCATCAGGTATTTGCCAAAGCTTACCAAAATGCACTAGATAGTTTGATAAGAGCCAAAGCAAACAAGTAATCTTTGGCTTTGCATTATATTGCAGCAGTACAGTTATTAAAAGATGACCAAATTCCAACGCATATTAATTACAAGGACACCGCTTGCTTTTTTTATTAATAAAAGCAAGCATTGGTATTTACCCGGTTTTGAAGGTGTGCCGCTATTTGATGTAGGTCGTTTTTTTTTCAAACAGATAAAAACCGTAGGCTTAACCGAACGAGCATCGGCTATTGCTTATAATTTCATCATGGCCATACCGCCATCGTTTTTATTTTTATTTACGCTGATACCCAATCTGCCTTTTATAAAGAAAAGGGAAATCATGAAACAGATTTCGCTCATTATAAAAGACATTATTCCTGCCGAAGGATATAATAAAGACATTATTGAGTTTATAGACGACACATTTTTCAGAACGCCAGTGTTTGGCTTATTATCCTTTGGTTTATTGCTGGCACTCTTCTTTGCTAGCAACGCCATGATGGGCATTATGCGTTCCTTCAATAAAAACTACATAGGGTTCGAAAAACGAAAAGGACTACACAACCGCTGGGTTGCCATCCGCCTTACTACTTTAATTTTCGGGTTAGTGCTCGGCTGCCTTATTCTGTTAATTACACAGGGAGCTGTTTTGAAATTCTTCGGCCTTAAAAGCGCTTTCTGGCGGGATGTTATTTTTTATGCCCGCTGGATATTTATCATAGCCCTCATCTTTTACTCCATCGCATTTATTTATAAATATGCACCGGCGGTTCAAAAAAGATGGAGCCTCGTTTCGCCGGGCGCTATACTGGCAACTTTCCTTTGTATACTGGCCTCACTGGGATTTTCGTATTTCGTCAACAATTTTGGCCGCTACAATGCTCTGTATGGCTCCATTGGCAGCATTATCGTTTTAATGGCACTCATCTTCATCAATTCGTTGGTGTTACTTGTTGGGTTCGAGTTAAATGTAAGTATAAAATCACTTAGATCCATGGCCGAAAAGCGGGATGCTGAGGAAAAGCAGAAGGAAGCCGCCAAAAATTAATACATGAGTGGTTTTATATTCCCTGCTCTGTTACGTAACTTTAAGAAAAAATTATCAACATGACAAAGATATTATTTTCCGGGATTGCGATTGCGGCTTTTGCCACACTGGCTTTTACCATCGGCGAACCTTTAACAATTGGTAGCACTATGCCCAAGGCCGATTTAAAAATGAAGAATACGGCTAACAAAAGCGTGTCGATGAAAGACGTTAAGAAAGATAACGGCGTACTTGTAATGTTTAGTTGCAACACCTGCCCTTATGTAGTAAAAAATCAGCAACGCACTTTAGCCATCAGCGAATTTGCTGATAAAAACAAAGTAGGCGTTATCATACTCAACAGCAACGAAGCATACCGCGGCAACGAAGATAGTTTTGGTGCCATGCAATCTTATGCAAAAGAACAAGGCTACAAATGGAATTATGTAGTGGATCAAAACCACGAAGTAGCTGATGCATTTGGCGCCAACCGCACACCCGAGTGTTTCTTATTTGATAAGAATCTGAAACTGGTTTATCATGGTGCTATTGACGATAGTCCATCTGATGTTACAGCCATCAAGCGCATTCATTTACAGGAAGCCATTACCGAATTAGTTGCCGGAAAAGATGTTACTGTAAAAGAAAGCCGCAGCGTGGGTTGTTCCATTAAACGAAATAAGTAATTTTCTCTAACTCGATATTTGAATCACTAAGACACAAAGGCTGGAAGCTAAGCTTCCAGCCTTTGTGTAAAACGATTTATCGT
Organism: Ferruginibacter sp.; assembly: GCA_046595125.1. Classification (GTDB taxonomy): domain Bacteria; phylum Bacteroidota; class Bacteroidia; order Chitinophagales; family Chitinophagaceae; genus Ferruginibacter. Next base: position 46,713 of record JBKJPN010000131.1, on the reverse strand, counting down.
TTCCCTTCGTGTCCTTCGTTCCTTCGAGGTTAAAAAATTTCGCTTAAGAAAGGTTATTGTGGCTCAATTTCTTATTGTGGCAAATCAAGCCTATCAATTGAATGATCCTGCAGCCGTTTATCTTTACGAACTTTAAAATTCGCCTTAGTAAGCCCAATACTTTTCTCGGCATTATTCAAATAAAAGTCAAGTGTAGGGATATTACCATTCAGCGCCGTTGCAGCATATCCAATCAACTGGTCTTTTGTAACTAAATCACCCTTTTTCAAATTGGAAGAACCCAAATTAGAATACGTATAAAAAAAGCCTGAATGCTCTACAATCACCGCTTTAAAATTTTCAATACGCACCACACTGGCTACTTTACCGGCTGTTACTGCAAATACACTACTATCATTCGATTTAAAAATAACAAAATCTGCCGTATAGTTTTCTAAAGGTATCTCGCCTTTATCAATCACTTGTGCATCATTCATTGGCGCATCAAATTTCAACAAGGCAACACCACCAATCGCCTCCTTCAATACCGTTTCAAACTCTTCTGCATTCATTTGGTCTTCTACAAACTTGCGATAACCTGTTTTATTATTTACAATAATTGTGGAAGGTATTGCTCCACTCCACTTCTCATCAATCGCTGGACAAAAATGATCCGCATTCGTTTCATTCAGCCACACATGATTGGTATTGTAATTATATTTTTTGATAAAAGCGGGTAGCTTTACCGGTACATACGATGGCAGGTCCAAACTCACCAGCAGCAGCTTTACTTTCTGGGTTTTGTACTTCTCCACTAATCTTATAAAATCAGGTATCTCCTCATTACATGGTTTACAAAACGTAGCCCAAAAATTAACCACATAGGTAGTATCATTATTAACGACATACGATTTTACCACATCTTCAATCTTCCACTTTGCAATTGACTGGCTTGTTGCAGTTATTACAAACCCAGTCAGTATCAACAAAAACAGTCCTTTTTTAATCATCCCCAAAAATAATCAGAAAAAACAATGCAGGCACTTCTAAAATGTTAAATCAATTGACAGCAATTTTATATCTGAGCCACATAGGCACATAGGCTTTCACATAGTATTGCCTATGTGTGCATTTGCTATGGGTACTATGTTATATGTGGTTCAACACAACAACTATCAGCCTCAAATTAGCTTTTGGCTAATACCCCGTTTCAGGCTAAATTTGCACCCTGCCTGCGTGTTAAGGCAACCCAATTCATAATTTTTAATTCTTAATTTTTAATTACAAATGGCATACGACTTAATAGTACTCGGTAGCGGCCCCGGTGGTTATCCTGCAGCAATAAGAGCCAGTCAGCTTGGCAAGAAAGTAGTAATTGTAGAACGTGAAAGCCTCGGCGGCATTTGCCTAAACTGGGGTTGTATCCCAACAAAGGCATTATTAAAAAGCGCCCAGGTTTACGAATATACCAAGCATGCACTCAGCTATGGTATCCATGTTGAGAACCCTTCGGCCAATTTTGGCGGCGTTATTACCCGCAGTCGCGGTGTAGCCGATAAAATGAGTAAAGGCGTTCAGTTCCTCATGAAGAAGAACAAGATTGAAGTAATTATGGGCAATGGCAAATTGATTGCCGCAAACAAAATGGAAGTAACCGCAGCCGATGGCAGCAAACAAATACTGGAAGCAAAAAATATTGTACTCGCCACCGGCGGACGTGCACGTGAACTCCCAAGCATGCCCATCGACGGTAAAAAAATAATTGGCTATCGTGAAGCGATGGTATTACCAAATCAGCCCAAGAGCATGATTATTTGCGGAAGCGGTGCCATTGGTAGCGAGTTTGCCTATTTCTATAACAGCCTGGGTACAAAAGTTACGATGGTAGAGTTTATGCCCCGCCTGGTGCCGGTTGAGGACGAAGACATCAGCAAGGAACTGGAAAAGAATTTTAAAAAGCAAGGTATGACCATCATGACCAGCGCCGAAGTTATCAGCGTTGATACAAGTGGCGAAGGCGTAAAAGCAAAAGTAAAAACAGCCACTGGCGAAGAAACCCTAGAAGCCGATATTTTATTAAGCGCCGTAGGCGTTGTAGCCAATATCGAAAACATGGGATTGGAGGCTTTGGGCATTAAGACTGATAAAGGAAAAATAATAGTTGATGCCAACCAACAAACCAATGTACCCGGCATTTATGCCATTGGCGATTGCACGCCCGGCCAGGCCCTTGCGCATGTTGCCAGCAAAGAAGGCATCAATGCAGCCGAGCACCTCAGCGGCCATCATCCCGAACCAATGGACTATAACAATATTCCCGGCTGTACGTATTGCAGTCCGGAGATAGCCAGCGTTGGTTACACAGAAAAAGCAGCCAAAGAAGCTGGTTTTGAAGTTAAGATTGGAAAATTTCCTTTTATTGCCAGCGGTAAAGCCGTAGCAAGTGGCGCCACCGAAGGTTTTGTAAAAGTTATTTACGATGCCAAATACGGCGAGTTCCTCGGCTGTCACATGATTGGCCTAAACGTAACTGACCTTATTGCCGAAGCCGTGGTTGCCCGCAAGTTGGAAACCACTGCCCATGAAATTTTAAACGCCGTTCACCCGCACCCAACCATGAGCGAAGGACTGAAAGAAGCTACTGCTGCTGCTTATGGCGAGGCGATAGATATTTAACGCATCCTGAACGGAGTCGAAGGGGCGTATGAAAGTACTGAGCGCAGTTGAGGTGCGATTAACCCAAACGTAATGTCTTCCTGAAAAGTTTACTCTAAGCGAAGTCGAAGTGTCGAAGGATGGGTTAAAAAACGAAAAACATACAATAAAATAATTCCATCTTACCGGTGGGATTTTTTTTATTGCTGTTTGCGGTTTGTTGCCTAACATACAACAACAAAAAAGCGATAAACAAATACAACTAGCAAGCGAAATAGCATTCAACAAAACCCAATGGGCCATCAGCCAAGGACCCGATTACCCCCACCGCAACTGTATCCTAAACAAACTAATGAACGCCAACGAACTCTGCACGGCATTACCAAAGATTCGTTTATCAGCATGCAATTGAGCCCTGATGGTGCCTGGAAATTTGCAGTAAGCATCGGTGGAAAAAACGACGGTGAATTAGTAATGATGATTGATGCCCGTGATAAAAAAGTTGCTGATAAATCAAAGATTGTTACAGACCCCGGTATAATAGCCAGTACCCCTCTTAAAATCATACGACTTGGAGAGAGACTCTGCTTTGCAAAAGATACAAAATTTAATGGTAACTATCTGAGGCTGTACTCTCAGCTTTTTGTCGTTACTTTAAACAGATTCATCAATCGCTGATATCGTTTTATGAAATTGATTTTATCCTGCATTTTCTCGTTTTTTTATTTCGTTGCTCTGGCACAGACCAATATAGCCGATAGCGGAAAAGCTGAATTTAAAAAACAGGCAAGTGCAGAGAAACCTGATTATAGATCAGCTTACCGTATATTAAAGAATCAGGTAAAGCTATTTCCCGATAGTGCAGAGCTACATTATTTTCTCGGCTACGCTATCGACAGAATGAACGCCTCGGACGGTAGCACCCTCTTTCAGCAAAACAGTAAACTAACCGGTGAAGCAAGTGAAGCATTTGAAAAAGTGAATAAACTTGCTCCCATTTATGATGGCGAATATATTGTTCTTGACCCCTACGCCAAACTAAGTTCTATCTGGGGGAGCCAGGCTCAGGCATTTCTTATTGTCGGTAAAAAAGATTCGGCCCGGTGGGCTTTTTCCGAAGGTAAACGCAGGGGCGGCTTTATTGAACCTGTACTTGAATACAATCGGCAGTTGCTGAAAGGCTGTTCGAAAAATGCCATCCTGATAACATACGGAGATAATATAACCATCCCTGTATGGTACTTACAGGAAGTAGAAAACTTACGAAACGATATTACTGTTGTTGATGCCAACCTCATCAACACAAACTGGTATTGTAAATATTTAAAGAACATCATAAAACTCGATATTGGATTTACCGATAAAGAAATTGAAGGCGTTGATTATGTAGAATTTAAAAGCCGTTACCTCACCATCAGCAATCCTGAGGACAGCTCCGAAAAATTTACCTGGCAGTTAAAGTCAACCTACCTTAACAATTATGTTTTAAAAGGCGACCGAATATTGCTGAATATTCTAAAGCAGAATTTATTTTCGAGGCCCGTATATTTCGGCATCAATTCTGATACTACCTGGAATCTGTTTCTGGAGAATTATATGTTTAATGAAGGACTTGCCGACAGGCTGCAAATGAAATCGGTATCGCAGATTGTTGCATCCGACAGTGTTTCGGCCAACCTAAAAAACTACAGCATTGAAAATATAGACGCATTAGAAATAAAAAAATCGAAAGATGCTATTATTTTACTGAACAATTACCGCTGGGCATATTATGTAAATATGGCCCGACTGCTCGACTTTAATGAAAAAGCAAAAGCCCGTGAATTGAAAGATGAAATGGAGAAAAAATTCGCCGCTGCCAAACTGCCCTACCCTTTTGACGACGCGAAGAAATACTTTGCAGAACTGTACGAAAAAATAGAAAACTAAACTGATGAACGTACAAGAAGCCTACAATAGCTGGGCGCAGCAATACGATAGCAATCTAAACAAAACCAGAGATCTGGAAGCAGCAGCTTTGCGTAGCATGCTGGCAGGCTACACATTTAACAACTGCTTAGAAATTGGCTGCGGCACTGGAAAAAACACGGCATGGTTACTCACTAAATCAACAACACTAACAGCTGTAGATTTTTCGGCTGAAATGCTGGCGAAGGCAAAAGAAAAAATAACTGCAAGTCATGTAAATTTTATTGAAGCTGATATTTTACAGGACTGGAGTTTTGCAAAAGAAAAATACGACTTGGTTAGTTTTAGTCTTGTACTGGAGCATATAGAAAACCTGACAGCAATCTTTGAGAAAATATCGGCAGTTACCATACCGAGTTCACTTGTTTATATTGGCGAACTGCATCCCTTTAAACAATTTACCGGCAGCAAGGCGCGGTTTGCTACGGAAGATGGAGAACAGTTGGTTACTTGTTTCAATCACCATATCACAGACTTTACCACAGCAGCCGCTATGCATGGGTTTGAACTTATTAACATGCAGGAATTTTTTGATGAGGATGATAGAAATTCTCTGCCAAGAATCATTTGTTTTCTATTTCGTTTTAAATAACCACAAATTTTTACAGACAAAAAAAATCCTCCACAAGCGGAGGATTTTTTTTAATTATAAAAGAATTACTGCTTTACAAACTTCCTTGATATCGTTCCTTCCTCGCAGATAAATGTTGCAATATAAACGCCTGGTTTTAAACCAGACACATCCAGTTTATAACCCGTTTTAACTGCGCCAAACTGCTTCACCATGGTTCCGTTGGCATTGTAAATTTTAACGCCCTGAATATCCTCTGCAGTTGCTACTGTTAAAGTACTCAACGCTGGTACTGGATAAATCACCAAGTAATTCGCCATTTCAGGCGTGTCCAGATCTGCACGGCTGGTAGCAATCAGTTCACAGCTCTGTGTATTTCCGCTACCGTTGCTTTGAGATGCCCCGGTAGAGCCGGTAAGTGTAACCTGATCAATATAAACCAAATCAGTATTATCGCTTGCATTGCACTGAATACGGAATTGAGCATTGGTTGGAAAATTTACATTGTTCAATGTAATGGTTGCATGATAGAAAGCATTGTTGTTGAAACTGGTACCAGCAACATAAGTGGCTACCGTACTCCAACTGCTACCATTGTAATATTGCACAAAGAAATCTTCGCCTGTTTCCATGCTGGTTGCATAGAAATAAAAATCAAATATCAATTGTGTATAGGCACTCACATTATAAGCTGATGAAGTCATAGCTGAAGCTAATCCCGAATTATCACGGATATAAATTGACCATGATCCCTGGTAAGAACGGGTTCCGCTGTAACGGGCAACGTCACTGCCGCCATCTGCCCAACCATCCCAGCCGGTTTCAAAAAAATGCGCAAAGATGTTGGTGGAACCGCCTGCTGCTAATGTGGTTTCATTGATAGTATTTGAATTGGTGCCATTACCTGCAGCATCTTTGGCTCTTACATAAATGCTGTATGATGTAGAAGCACCTAATCCGCTTACAACATAAGTAAGTGCTGTGGTGGTAGCTCCATTCAACAATCCGTTTACATAAACCTCGTATCCGGTAACACCAACATTATCTGTTGCCGCCGTCCATGACAAACTGATGGTAGATGCAGTTGCACCTGTTGAACTCAATACCGGCGCAGATGGTGGCGTAACATCTGGCGCAGACTGTGTACTTGGGTTAATGGTATTTGAATTGGTACCGTTGCCAGCAGCGTCTTTAGCTCTTACATAAATGTTGTACGCCGTTACAGGAGCCAGGCCGGTTACATTATAAGTAAGTGCGGTTGTAGTAGATCCATTCAATAAGCCGTTCACATAAATATCATAGCCAGTTACACCAACATTGTCTGTGGCCGCTGTCCATGATAAGCTGATAGTGTTTGAAGTAGAACTTGGTGAAGTTAAAACAGGTGCCGTTGGAGGTTCTGTATCTCCAACAGCTCCAATGATAGTTGTAAAGATTCCTCTGCCATGCGTAGCCGCTGCCAATAATCCATCGCTGGCACGATATTGTAACATGTCGGTTCTTACATTCGGGAATCCAGTTTCGGGTCCCCAGTTTGTTGTGCCTCCATTGATGTTATCGGTTTGCCAAACACCAGTTTCCGTAGCAATGATTGCTTTGGTATTACTGCCAGGATAAAACATAGCCCAACGAACAGGCATATCGGGCAGGTCGCCGTCAATGGCCGTCCAGCTTGTTCCGCCATTGCTCGTTACCCACACATTGCTTACGCCATAATTGGAAACCGAAACAATGATATTGTTTTCTGTTGTTCCAAATTCAATACTTGAAATATTGGTACCGCTTACTTGCATACCGCTACCTATAATATTGGTAAAAGTTGGAGTAGCATTGGCGTTGGTTGCTTTAAATAAAGTTGGCACAACGCCGCTTTTTCCTCCGCCAAAATAAACAGTGTTATTTGTAAATGGTGAAATCTTTACATTGGAAACTGTACCCGTATTTAAACCAGTCATTGTAACTGCGGCGAATGTACTTCCTGTTTGTGGATTACTCCATCTTACAAAAGTGTTAGCCGCACCGCTAGCATATAAAATATTGTTGGTATTATCGTAATCAAAAGGATTGATGAACCGACCTGCAGTACTTGAATAATTGATAGAAGACCAACTACCGCCCCCATTTGTACTTCTTCTATATTGGTTATAAACATAAGCTCCAAACTGGTACTGAGGTTGATCCTGATCAATTTTAGTCCATGCTCCATCTCCACCAGTAACTTCAACCGAAGTTGTTAAGCCTGCGCCATTCAATTGATGCGTACCATTATCCTGTGCGCCCGCTAAAAAATAATTGGTTGATGATGGATGAACAGCCACTGAATAAAATTGCTTAATTCTTAAGCCCACATTTCTATCGGTAATAGATGTTCCTCCGTTTGCAGAGTAATGAATTCCTCCATCGCTACCAATTAAAACTGAGTTATTTGCACGCCAGCTGATTATTTGCTGATCGGCATGTACATACTGTCCAGTTGTTCCTACCCACTCTGATATTTTTGTCCAAGAGGTACCTCCATTAGTTGTTTTATAACAATCTAAACTGCCCACAATCACATTATTTGCATTGTTAGGATCAATGGCAACTCCCATACAATACCAAGCTTGACTGCTGGTGAAAGCCGGTGTAGTACCAGTTGCAGTCCAGTTAGCGCCACCGTTTGTTGATTTATACATGGTAGTTACGTTCCAGGCTGAAGTAGATGGTAACGCATACAATGTATTTCCATTACTTGCCAGTGCAACATTATACTGTGTAGTAAAAGTTGTAGCAGGACTGGTCCAACTGGAAGAAGTAACAGTAGCTGGGTTATCCGAATAACGGTATCCCGAACTTGCTGTTGCGGTATTATAATATCCGCAAACAATATGCAGGCGACCGGTGCTGCTCAATTCTATATCCGGTACTCTCGGATCAAGACCTGTTGGTGTAATATTTGCCCATGTGCTGGTAGCTTTTGTATAACGTTGAATTCCCGAAGTATTTGAAATAGAATTACAGCCCACATATAAATTACCCGCTGCATCACAAACCACTTTACTAACGTTCCAAAAATTTGAAGTGCCGGGCATTAGGGTCCAGGTTGCTCCATGATCATTACTACTCCATAAACCAGCTCCTCTTACTGCATCAGCATTAATGGCTTTTTCGCCTGTTCCAAAATACATGATATTGGAATTGGTAGGATCCTGTGTTATACTTGCTATGGAAAGATTACCTAAAAAATCGTTGATTGGTGTCCAACTTGCCGGATTCAGTGTTATGTTATTTGTTTTCCACAAACCACCATCAATACCACCAACCCAAACAGTGTTACCTGTTGCATCGGCAAGGTCGGTCCAAATGGCTCTCATCCTGCCAGATGTTACACCGTTTCCGGGTCGGGTATTACCATTGCTCGGTCCAACTACATCGCTGTAGGGGCCCCTTTCTGTCCAAGTAAAAGTTGGAGCCAGATTGTTCAGGCTCTGAATTTTTTGCTGCCTGTTTGTATAAGCATCAAAAAGCCTTCCTTTTGGAACATATCCTAAGGCGGGATCTTTGGTCATATTAATCTCATATTCTAACCGGGCCGAAATCCCTTTGCCTTCTTCTTTTTCTTCTGATTGCTGTGCAAAAACACAAACAGAAACAATTGTGAAAAGAAATGACAATAACGTAATTTTTTTCATCATAAAATAGATGTTTTGGTGGTTAATTATTTTTGATAACCCAATGTAAATTATTTTTTTAAATTTATAATAGGGTTTATACGTGATAAAATACGATGTGGATAAATTATTGACGAAATAGCTTGCCTATAAACTGTAAACCAGTGTTTTTGTAGTTTTTCTTCAACCCAAAAAAAGCATATGCTTCTTGGCACTACATAATGATGCATTGATTAATTTCGCTCCTATGAACAGTTTAGTTTCCAAATCTTACAGGCTATTGCTATTTGCGGTCATGCTAATTAGTTTTTGCAGTTGCAAAGATTTTGCAAAAGAAAAGGATGCGATGACGCTGAATCAGGACGGCATCAAATTAATGAATGAAGGAAAATACGATGCGGCTGTTATAGTTTTTGAGAAAGCTGTTAAAGATTCAAAGTTAGACCTTTCGTCGAAGGGAACGATTTACCGAAATCTGGGTATTGCATTTCATGAACAAAAAATACTGGATTCGGCAGCACATTTTGCAACCCTGGCTGCCAAATGCTATTACAAAGGCAGTTACGACTACCTGGTAAATATGGCTTCAGTTGATATTTTAGCAGGTAAAACATCCGTAGCACTTACCAAATTACTAAGGGCTGTAATTATTAATCCAGATGAACTTGCGGTAAATAATTCGCTCGGACTTATTTACCTGGGCGATTATGGGTACGAATTTACTGATAATGATAAGGCATTAAAATATAACAAAAAGGCCTATGATTTGAGTTACAGCCGTGCCACCGAAGACATACTGGCTCGTAATTATTACGAATTGGGTGAGTATGAAAATGCAGAAACACACTACGACAATGTGTACACAAAATATCCGAATGAAGCGGTGTATGCACTAAACAGCGGCCTTGCTAAATATAAATTGAAAAAGATTGATGAAGCTGAACAGTTGTTTAAACAAGCATTGGCTATGGACAGCAGCTATAAACAGACTATTGAAAATTTTAGGTATAATAATAGATAATGCTGTTTATCATCTGTGCCTGCTCTGCAAATACTTTTCCTGTACAACTGCACTCATCGATTTATCAAAAACTTTACTTTCCACCCAACTGATAATATCCAAGTAAGAAAACACCCTTGTCTCATACCTGTTTTTTTCAAACTGCTTAATTTTTTGCAATAGTTTTTTTAAACCAGGTTTTAGTTTTTCGGCAGACTCATATACATTGTTCCGCAAAAATTTAAACATCGCTTCTTCTACAACCGTAAGGTTTTCCATCCTGCTCATAAAGCGAAACACCGATTTGATTAATGATTCAATAATTTCATCATTGCCCAATTCAAAATGCGCCATCAAGTGTACCAAACGGGCATAGCATTGCAGATCTATACGCATATCAACCGGGCCGTTAATAATTTTACGCAATTGATCAATGGATGCTTCGTAATCACCGTTACCAAAATAAAGCAATGCAGTTTTATATTGTATAACCAATACCCGGTGCCTGTCTATATACATATCAAATTCCTCCAGGCCAGCTTCAATGGCAGGTACCAGTTTTATTCCTTCACCAAATGTGCCCTTCATTAAATGCTGGTTAATTTTGGCGCTGGTTAAATACACAAAGGCCTGCATACGAAAATTATCATGCTGATTGGCAGGCTTGGAAAAAGTAAATCTTTCGAAACGGGCAAGGTATTTATCGAATTGTTTAAAATTTCTGAGATCGAAATTAGCCGTAAGAAGATTGTGCATCCCTTTTATATAATGACCGGTTTCAACCGTTATCATCATGGGTTCGTTTTTAAAAAGATCTACCCATTTACGACTATACCGATAATACATCAAAAAATCTTGCCTGATAAATGCATACCAGCAATAACTCTGATACAAATACAGGCGCTGATAAAACCCATTAATATTCGTTGTATTAAGCTGTAGATTCTGTTTAAAAAATTGTTTGACGCCTTTTTCATCCCTTGCATTTCGGGCATGGCCATGTTTTACATACCATTGATACAATTGCAACGCAAGATTTGATAAAGCTGTGATTTCGTTACGCTGAAGATTCACCTCATTCGCTTCAGCTGTTAACTTATCGGCTGCTCCGTCCCCACTTCTGGTTATATGTAAGGTTTCTATTTTTTTTTCAAGCGATATCACCTGTATTAAAAAACTTTCCTGATGGTAATGTTTTGCAAGTTCTTTGACTCGTTCCAGTATTCGTAAACTCTGTAGATACAATCCTTTGTTATACAAAATACGGGCATGATCTAGTTGCTCATGTAACTGCAAATCGATACTGTCGGAGCTTTTCAACAACCTAAGACTAGCCAGTACTTCTTTATAGAGATGCGCTTTTAAATTGGCAAACTGGGGTTTTTCAACACCGGGTAATTTTTTAAGAATCATCCTTTCATCGTAATCCTTTCCTTTATCAATAGCATCAAAAAGTTTCACCACTTTCAGGTCTTCTCTTGATGAACTTCTTTTAATATAGAGTTTAAAATGCCGCTTCTCCGCTTTTTCAAGCGATTTAATCAGTTGAAATAATATGTCTGTTGACCGGTTGGGCATCATATATCCTATTTACCAAAACCCTTTACAACAAAGGGTTTCATCAATTTACATTGCTTTAAGCATAGTATAATCAGTGTTAACTTGATTATGTATGCAAAAATAACCACCCTACTTTTGTTTTACAAAGTTGGTAGTTCATATAGTAGCAATCGTTAAAAAGGGAACAATCAATCGTTAGACGGCGAATTTAAGCCATAAAGCTGAATCAATCAGCCGCACAAAAGAACATAAAGATTTTCATATAGCAAGCAATCGTTAAAAAGTCACTCCGTTTCTACGGAGTGGCAATTTTTTGTTTTGCAATGGTACTTAATTAGTTTTAAACAAAGAAAAAATAAATTATTTATACAGAATATGGCACCTATTATCATGTTGTGCCATCACACCCTAGCATGCGTCTTCTTTTATCCAACACAATTTTATAAAACATTTTTTTAGTGAAATCAGGTAATACTACTTCGCAAACACTTTCTTCAAAATATCGGTAACCTGTGCAGCAGGGTCTTTACGAATCTTCTGTTCTTCGAGGCTAATATTATGAAAGAGGCCGCTCAACGCTTTTTCAGTTACATAGGCTGTAAGGTCGGTATTTACTTTATCTCTAGAGAAACGGTTATAATTTGTAAATACATCTTCCCAGTATTTGGTTGCATCTACTTTCACTAAAGCCGTTTCAATCACAGGGCGGAATTTTTCAGTAAGTTCTCTGGTAGTAACAGACTTTAAATAATCGGTAGCAGCAAAATCACCGCCACGTAAAATTTGTAGACCATCTTTTATACTCATGCCTTTAATAGCCGTCCAGAAAATATCACCTACCCCACTTGCCGCATCTTCAGCAGCTCGGTTCATGGAAAGGATCGCTTTATCTACCATACTTCCCATTCCAAAGCTGCGTAAAGTGCTCTCAACTTTCTTCGCTTCATCGGGCATCAAAATCTTAATTGCAGCATCGCCCATAAAACCATCAAGCTTGCTTAATTTTTTTGTGCTACTGTCGGTACCTACCCGAAGTGCTTCTTTTAAGCCGCTTATTATATCGTCGTTACTCAAAATACCAGAACCGGATGGCGAAATTGTCTTTGCGGCTTTATCAAATAATCCTTTCAAAGTTTGTGCCTGTAAACTGTTAACACCGATAAAAGCAACAGCAAATAACAATATAATTCTCATCATAATATTTTTAATTGAATATAGAACAAAAATAAAGCCATTGATGCTAACAAAGGGTTAAAAGACAGTTATCATTTAAAGTTTTTAATTGCTTAAATTTGGCAGCACAAAAACGTTATATGAAAAAATACATACTACTTCTTATTATCAGTGTTTCTATATTCTATAAAGGCTTTGCCGAGGAAGGCATGTGGCTGCCGCAGTTGCTGCAATCGCTGAACGAAAAAGAAATGAAGCGCATGGGCATGAAAATTAATGCAACCGATATCTATAATATTGGTAAAGGAAGTTTAAAAGATGCCATCGTAAGTTTTGGTGGTTTTTGTACTGCTGAAGTTATCTCCGATCAGGGATTATTACTCACCAATCACCATTGTGGTTTTGATGCCATACAAAGTCATTCATCTTTACAAAAAAACTACATACGTGATGGTTTTTGGGCGTATAACAAAGGGCAGGAGTTGCAAAACCCCGGGCTGTTTGCCACCTTTATCATTCGCATTGATGATGTTACCAAAGCTGTGCTGGGTGGTGTAAGTAGCGATTTATCGGAAAAAGAAAGACAAAGCCTGATTGATAAAAACATTGCCGGTTTAAAAAGCATCACAAAAAAAGAAAGCTACCAGGAAATTTTGATTCGTTCTTTTTTTGAAGCGAATAAATATTTCATGTTCATCACCGAAACATACAATGATGTGCGCATGGTTGGTGCACCGCCAAATACAATAGGCAATTTTGGAAAAGATACCGACAACTGGATGTGGCCCCGCCACACCGGCGATTTCAGTATGTTTCGCATTTATGCAGATAAAAACAACAAACCTGCGGCCTATTCGGCTGACAATGTTCCGTACAAACCAAAACGTTCACTTAGTATTTCTTTAGATGGTGTTAAAGAAGGAGATTTTACTATGGTGTTTGGTTTCCCCGGCCGTACCAATGAGTATTTACACAGCAGTGCCATTGAGCAAACTGTAAAAGTTAGTGATCCGGCCAAAGTAGGAATACGTACAAAGGCTTTAAATGTTATTGATGGTTTTATGCGTAAGGATGAAGAAATTGGTATTCAGTATGCAAAAAAATATGCTTCAATTTCAAACGCCTGGAAAAAATGGCAGGGAGAAATTTTAGGCCTTACAAAAAGTAATGCCGTAGCCAATAGAAAAGAGTTGGAAGCCAGTTTTGAAAAGATAGTGATGCGTAAACCCGAGCTAAACTTAGCCTATATGGGCTTGTTGAAGGACCTGGATAAAGCTTATGCCGACATTGAACCTTATGCTTATGCCCGTGATTATTACAGTGAGATATTTCCGAAAATAGAATTATTTCTTTTTGCTAATCAGTTAAAAGCAGTGGTAAATGCCTTTGAAAAAAATGGAGAAACCGGATACAACACAGCCAAAGAAAAAGCCGTAGACAAACTGGAAGATGATTACAAAGATTACAGTGCCGCTGTTGATGAAAAACTTTTTGCAGTGCTAATGGAAATGTATGTTAAAGACCAAAAGGAAGAATACACTTCTTCGCTTTTTAAGAATCTGCTTAAAGAAAATAACGGCGATTTTGCAAAAACAGCCGCTGCGGTTTATGCCCAATCGAAAATATACTGCATGAAGGATTTGAATGCATTGTTTACGGGCAGTGCGAAAGATGTAAGCGAAGCTATTAAAAATGATATTGGATACAAGATTGCCATGGATATGCAGCAAACATACAGCAGCAAGGTTGCCGGTTCGCTAAACGAAATGCAGACGAATATTAATCAATTACAACGTTTGTATATGCAGGCGCAGATGGATGTGTTTACCGATAAAGCTTTTTACCCCGACGCCAATAGCACCTTGCGTGTTACCTATGGTAAAGTAAAATCTGCCTATCCACGTGATGGCGTTAAATACGATATCCAAACGTACATGGAAGGTGTGATGGAGAAATACAAACCCGGTGATTATGAATTTGATTTGCCTAAAAAGATAATTGAACTGTATAATAAAAAAGATTTTGGCAGATGGGGAGTTAACGGCAAGCAACCTGTTTGCTTTATTGCCGCCAATCATACTACCGGTGGTAATTCAGGCAGTCCAGCATTGGATGCCTATGGCAATTTAGTAGGTTTAAATTTTGACCGCGCCTGGGAAGGAACCATGAGTGATATCAATTACGACCCGTCTATCTGCAGAAATATTATGGTTGATATTCGTTACGTAATGTTTATTGTAGATAAATATGCAGAGGCGAAAAATTTAATTGCAGAGATGAAATTTGTAAGCAAGAAAACTCCCGTTAAAAGTAAATAAAGTAAAATAGCGCTATCGGCATCACTATGCCGATAACGCTTACTAAGAATTTGAAAATTGAATTAACATACGCACATTTTTACAGGCTCTCTGCCTATATTTCCATCATGATGAATGGAACTGCGCCCCAACGTCTCTAAAAGAGGTTATTAAGAGTATGCTGATTAATTGTACGCTTCTTTTTAAAACCAATTGAATTTTTAGTATTAATAATTATCCCGAACACTAAGGGGCAAAAGCCCCTTCAGTGGTTTGGGGCAAAATTTCATTTTATGCAAATAGCAATTTTAGGTGCCGGCATGGTAGGACGTGCCATGGCCATTGACCTAGCCGCAAAATATAATGTTACTTCTTTTGATGTAAGCGACAAATCACTACAAATACTTACTGTAAAAAACAATTTAGTTAAAACAATCAAGACTGATCTCAGCAATTACACCAATTATGGTTCCATGCTAAAGGAATTTGATTTTGTAATTTCTGCCGTACCAGGTTATATGGGATACAGAACATTGGAAGCGATTATCAACGCTAAAAAAAATGTTGTTGATATTTCTTTCTTCCCAGAGAACGCATTGGAACTGGATGAACTGGCAAAGAAAAATGATGTTACGGCCATTGTTGATTGCGGCGTGGCGCCGGGCATGAGTAATTTAATTTTGGGCTACCACAATGAGCGCATGAATATTACAGATTTTGAATGCCAGGTTGGTGGACTACCTAAAAAAAGAGTTTACCCATTTGAATACAAAGCTCCCTTCTCCCCTATTGATGTGCTGGAAGAATATACAAGGCCCGCCCGTTATGTGGAGAACAGCAATATCATTACCAAGCCGGCACTAAGCGATGCAGAATTAATTGATTTTGAAAATGTAGGCACACTGGAATCATTTAATACAGATGGATTGCGTTCTATCTTATTTACCATGGGACATATACCCAACATGAAAGAAAAAACACTACGTTATCCCGGACATATCGCCTTAATGCAGGGCTTGATAAAAGCCGGGTTTCTAAATACCAGTCCAGTTAATTTTAAAGGGCAGCAAATTTCTCCCATGGAATTCACTTCCTCACTTTTGTTCGACCAGTGGAAACTCGGAGAGACAGAAGAAGAATTTACACTGATGCAGGTAAAACTAAGTGATGATGAAAAAACAATCTGCTATGATTTGTATGACGAATACGATGCTGCAACACAAACATCATCTATGAGCCGTACAACTGGCTATACCTGCACGGCTGCCGTAAACATGCTAGTTGAAAAGCTATTTACGGCTAAAGGTGTATTTCCGCCAGAACTAGTTGGCAAGGATGAAGCCTGTTTCAATTTTATATTGAATTACCTAAAAGAAAGAAACATTCACTACAAAAAAACAGTGACTAAAATATAATAGTTAACTATTTATTTGCATTCTTTTAAGAGATAAAAGATGCTGCAATAAAACAGTTTGCTATTTTTGTCCCTATTAATAAAATCTATGAATAAATATTTGCCTCTTTTTTTGATTGTATTATTTGGCGCTTGTACCGGTAATGATAAAAACCCCGACATAGATGACACTGTTAAACCAATTCCTACTCCAGTCATAAATTATACAGTCATTGCAGAGTATCCCCACGATACAAGTGCTTATACACAAGGCCTCGAATTCCACAACGGCAAATTATATGAAGGTACCGGCGACTTTGAAACTTCTTCTTTAAGAATTACCGATGGCAGAACGGGTAAAGTTGAAAAAAAACACATGATGGGCACCGATTCGATTTTTGGCGAGGGTATTACAATTTTTAATGGGAAAATTTATCAGCTTACCTGGGAGAGTAATATTGTGTATGTGTATGATGTAAATAACATAGACAAGCCTATTAAGACTTTTAAATGGCCATATAAGGGTTGGGGACTTACCCATAATGAAACCGAACTGATAACCAGCGACGGGACAGCCAATCTCTATTTTGTAAATCCCGAAGATTTTAAATTAAAGAGGACCATGAGTGTTACTGAAAAAGGAAGTCCGGTTATGTATCTTAATGAACTGGAAATGATTGATGGATTTATTTTTGCTAATATTTATCAAAGTGACGAAATTGTAAAAATTGATTCTGAAAGTGGCTTTGTTATTGGAAAAATGGCGTTACCAGGAATTATACAAAAGTTTGCCCCTGACTATAAACCAAAACCACAGGACGAAGTATTGAATGGCATTGCTTACGACAGCACTAAAAAAACTTTATTTATTACCGGTAAGCGGTGGCCAAAAATGTTTGAGTTAAAGTTGAATTAAGCTTTGGAGATTACATAAATAACCGAGCTGCATTTTCTTGTATCGCTCCATGCTTTCCTGTTCGATTTAAACCCGTTCAAAACAGCGCTGATAATATTGCCCTTGCCGTTTTTATATTGCTCACTCAGCATGCTTACATAAAAACTATCAAACCACATGGGTTTAACCGCATTTAGTTTTAAATTATGCTGCGCCAACAACTGCTCAATACTTTGCGGCGAAAAATGATACAGATGCCGGGGTACATCATAGGCAGCCCAATGCTCACCATAAATTTCTGCATCTTTTGAAGTATAGTTTGGAACGGCAATAAATAATTTGCCTGTTGGCGCCAGCAAAGTTTCTATTTGTTTGATGTACGCATGTAACTCATGCACATGCTCCAGCACATGCCACATGGTAATGGCATGAAACTCTCCTTTTGGCAATTCAAATAAACTTTCAGATGGCTGTGGATTTATTTCATACAGTTCATTCGCTTTTTTACGAGCTTTTTCATCGGGCTCCAGTCCGGTGATTACCCAGCCGGCTTTTTTCATCGTGTCTAAAAAAGCACCGGTGCCACAGCCAATATCCAGTATCGCTCCTTTGCTCATGCGAGCTTCTTTCTTCACTAAATTTTTTTTCGAAATCAGTGTTCTACTTCGCACTAAATGGTACAAACTATTTACAATGCCTTTCTTTGTATCACTGTGCGATATATAATTATCAGAAGCATAAAATGCACCAATGGCATCCTGTGCAGGCACATCTTGCGTAAACCTGGCTGTGCAGTCATTACAATGCCAAATAAAAAAATTTTGCTGAGAAACCGTGTAGTCTTTTGCAGAAAGTTGCGCCTGTATTTTATCGCTTTTGCAGATCGGGCAACTGGTATAATAAATCATGAATGAATTAAATTTTTGTGGCATTACCAAACATGGAAACAACATCAGTTCCCGAAAAATAAACAAACAGTAAGCCCAAACCAATCGCTCCCAGCACAATAGCCCAAATCCACCAGCGGTCAGTTAAAGCTATTTTCGGAGCTAAAAATTCGGTCATTACTGTATTGGTTGTTTCTCTATCTCCCACTAAAATATGGTGTTCTGCCTGTGGATGAATGACTCTTTCCGCAACAACAGGTTGTATAAACGATGCCGGTAATTCCTGTTGTTCAAATTTAATTTTCCCTTGCGCATCAACAGATAATTTCCCAATCGGTTCAATAGAAATAGCATTCCCGCCAGCAATATCTCTTTTAAGTCTGTCGCAAAAATTGTTAAAAGTATTTGTCACTTCCTGCTTATCAGTTTCTGTCGTCTTGGCAACATAATTTAAAAAGGCATCTGCATCAGTCTGTTCATTTGTAAAATGAATTAAAGACTTCGGCGCACCTATCAATTTATTTGAAAAATCAGCTTCGGCTCCCGAACTACCTATCGACAGTGTACCCAAGCCCGGCAAAGGACAGGTTTTATTTTGAAAAAGGTATGATGCTATGAATTGTTGCATGGAAGTTAATGTGTTGCGCAAATATAGGCTGTATCACTGCATTTTCCGAATGCGGCAAGGCGATGTTGATATTTTTAGGTATGATGCATTAAAAATCCGGCAAACTATCGTCTGCCGGATTCCTATTGATTAAACCATTATTAAAAATTGACTCTAACTCCACCCATTAGGTTCAACCCCAGCACTTCGTAATTATGCCAGCGCTGGTATTTATTATTTAAAATATTATTCACATCCATCCAGGCGCTAAACATTTTGCTGATTTTAAATTCTGCCCCGGCACTTAAATCAGAACCCGGCTTAAATGCCTTGGCAACATTTCCCTTATCCAGGTAAAAACTGCCGCTGAATGCATAAAAATCGGCTTTGATTAAAACCTGTTTAAATGCCCACCAGCGTAATGAACTGGTAAACTCCATCGGCAAGGTGTTCCATGCTCTGGCATTGCTCTTCATTCCGGTGTAGCCGTTGTAGGTTATGCCCGCCGTAACTGTAAATTTCTCCTTACTTACATAACTTACATCGCCATGTATTCTGAAATTTTTCACGCTGGTTTCGTTACTCACCACAAAAGCTTTACCATCGGTAGCGGTATCATTAATCAGGAACGGCAGATTATTATAAGTGATGTACCCTGCTTTGGCATTAAAATTAAAATGTTTGCCCAGCGTACCTTTAATTCCTCCATAGTACTCCGTCTCTTTGGTATTTAACTGAGCTATTAATGGCGCTAAATATGGATTTTGGTTTGTTAAATTACGATAGGTGTTTTTTGTGTAGCGCCCTACCCAACCAGCCTGGAAAGCAAAAACATTCTCGGCAATATAAGCTTCTGCAAAAACATTGGGCAGCCAGATAAATTTTCCATTATCCCAGGTAGGAATAATTCCGCCGTTGATACTTACCCTCGGGGTGGAGAAAACAATAGAAGGTGCAACCTGATAAACATTGTTGTTAATCTTAACATTCGGCAACATGTTCTTGGTATTATAAACTGTTACATCTGCTTTTCCATCAACCTTAAAAGAAAAAGCTTCTCCAAATTGTTTTTCGAATGGCAGGCTTAAAACAAACGAAGTTTCGGTTAACCTGTTTACATTGGTAAAACTACTTACCTGCAAATTGGGATTGTAGTTAATGCCGTACTCACCAGTTTTTGTATTTCTGATTCCGATATTAAATCCAAAATCTTGAAACTGTTGGCGAACATCTTTCTTCGAATATTTATAAATGCTGCTGTCGAATCCGTACAAGAAATTTTCATGCATTTTTACATCAACACCTGCATACACTTCATTGTTTGGTAAAAACAGACTGCCCTTTGCCTTAATGTTCAATTTTGAATAATCCTGGTACAACAACTTTCCTTTACTGGAAATATAATCGGCATATACATTGGCCAAAAACTTTTTACCATCGCCAAAGCTAAAACCTGCACTCACATATGGCGTAGCAAAATTTCCATAACCAACTTTTACATAATTCCTCAGGCCCAAATACAAATTAGTATCCTGTTCTAAAGCCAGTGGCTGCAAGGGAATGGGCTGGTAGGCATAAAAAAGATTCTGAGCCGGAATATTATATTTCAATTCTGGCTTTGTTGTATCAGCATTTAAATGCGTGGCCGAAAAATTAATCTTTACCGCATTGCGTAAAACCGGTTTATAAGCCGAGTTAATATCGATTGTTGATGTTTTCTTCAGCGTATCTTTTTGCGCAAAACCGGCAATGGGTAAAAGCAACAAGAGGCCGTTAAAGATTGATAATTTTATTTTTGTTATACTAATCATTAAATATTTTTTATTTGAATTTTGCATGGTTGTTACAATTACAAGAATACTTTATTGATTTACTTTACTTACCGAACGTTCTTCTTCGATAGCTTTATCCAATTTACGTTGCGCCTCGGTTTTCAATTCGGGTATAATCGAGTTTTTAGCAACGCTTTCGTAGGTAGCTTTTGCATTGAAATAATCTTTCTGTTGCATAAAAATATCGCCCAGTAAAATATAACTTTTGGTTACCCAAGTATCGTATGAACCTGTTTCTTTAATTACAGCCAATGCAGATTTTTCAGCAACTGCAAAGTTGTTCATGCTAAACTGACAATTAGCAATTTCATATCGGGCTTCGGCTCCCCAAGCTACTTTGTTGATGGCTGCGCATGATTTAAATGAAGTAATGGCAGAGGCACAATCATTGTTCACCTGCTGCGATTTACCAAGCACTAAAAATGCAACGGATTTATCATCGGTGCTGATACCTTTTTTAGTCAACAGATTTTTTGCAGCATCATTTGCCTGCGCATAATCTTTTAACTGATAATAACAGCGAACCAGTCCACGCAGAGCTTCTAACTGGTTATCCTGGTTAACAGCTCCGGCCGTTAGTGATTCAAAATATTTTTTTGCTTTAGTATAATCTTTCTGCTCAAAATAGCTGATACGAGCCGCTTCCAGCGTAGCTTTCTCAAAGAAACGGTTAAGGCCTCTGCTGTTCACATAATCGTACCCAACTAAAGCATTCGGAAAATCTTTTGCGGCATTATAACATTCGCTGCTGAAATAATTAGCTTCCAAAACATAAGCCCCATTGGGAAATCTTGACAAATAATTCTTAAACCCGGCGATAGCAGCATTACAATCATTAGCATTGTATTTTAATCCAGCGGCGGTGTAGGTTAATGAGTCTGCCTCATTTACCGAAATGGCTTTTCCACTACGGCGCATCATCTCAATATATTCGTTAGGTTTACCAATTTCAATATAGATATTCTTCATGATTTCGGTTGCTTCATCAGCTTCCGAGGATTGCGGATATTTTTGAACCAGTGTTGAATAATTCGATAAGGCATCGTCGTACTTATCAATATTGTAATAAACCAGTCCCAGTTTTAAATAAGCTCTGGGCTTTAATCCACCAGCCGTGGCATCATTAATTACGTTCGTAAGAAAAGGAACAGCCGATAAGAATTTTTCATCCGCAATATAAGTTTGCGCAATCTCCATGTTCACATCAGGCACCAAGGTACTTTGCGGATACTGCTTTAGAAGGCTATTCAGCGTGCTTATCTTACTGGTTGAACTTTTAACTCCGGCGATCAATGATTTTTGAAACATTGCATAATCACTTTGCGGCAACGCATTGCTGATCACATTTTCGTACATCGCATTCGCCTTGGTAAAGTCCGAGTTCATAAAATAACAATCAGCGCTGCGTACATAAGCATCTTGCTCCATGACAGATGATGTTACAGTGACAGATTTGGTAACCTGTTCAAAAAAGCCCAAAGCCTTGGAATAATTTTCTTTCTGAAACCAACTATATCCCAAATCATAATTAGCTGTATTCTTATTTGCTTCTCCCAGTGATGGAACATTGGCCAGCAAAAAAAGGCTCATGTACTTTATCACATTATCATACTCATTGTTACGGTAAGCAATTTCTCCTTTCCAGAAATTAGCATAAGGCGTAGTGGCCGAATTAGGTAGCGCCAGTACTTTCGTAAATAAAACATCGGCACTTTTTACCTGCTGATCGTTCAGTAACTCCACCGCCCTGCCATACAAAATGCGTGGATACACTTTTTGCATAGATGCCGTAGGCTTGTCAAAAGATTCATACAACTTTAAGGCATCAGCAAAATTGCTGGTATTGGTAAAAAGACTTACCAAAATTTCTTTAGCCTCTGTATCATATTCGCTGCCGGGATAATCATTCAGATACTTCTTCATCTCATTCAAAGCAATATCCTGATATCCCAACTCATAAGAAAGTTTGGCATAATTGAAACGTGAAATTTGCTGCTGTAATTTATTACTACTGTTGTAGGCACTGTACTGGAAAGCATTACGGGCATTGGCTTTCTGGTTGGTACGCAAATAACAATCTCCTAAAAGATACATGCTGTTTTGTCCCATGGAATCCTTTTCGGCACTAAGTTGTTTAAAGCCTTCGATGGCTTTGTCGAGCCTGTTAGCATCATAATAGCAGTAACTAAGCTCGTACATAATTTCCTTGGTTACTTTATCGCTACTGTTTACATAAGCTTCCAAAAGTGGTAATGCCCGCTGATAATTTTTCTTTTCAAAATATATTTGACCAATCAGCAATTTCATTTCTTTTTGATAGAACAAAACGCCCGGCCTACCTAAAACACTTTCACCATACTTTAAAGCCTCGTCTTTTTGCCCACGGAAATACAATATCTCGGCAATATAATACGGCACTACACCCTTATAATCATCATGTGTTTCCACCATTTTAAAAGCTTTCATTGCTTCATTATAATTACGGTCGTAATAACTAATGAAACCGTAATAATAATTGGCGGGAATAAAATATTTGCTCTCCGTCATCTGGTGTACTTCATCAAACAAAGGTTTGGCTTCGGCAAACTGTTTCAAGTTGAAATAGCAATATGCCTGTTCAAACTTGGCATCGGCAATCTGATCGTTGCTCAAATTCTCCAACCCTGCCCTTTCGTAATAATTAATGGCATTGCTGAAATCGTCTTTCAAAAAATAATATTTAGCTAAATGATAGCTGAGCAGTTGCCGCCGTGGTTCGTTACTCACCACATTTATATAATGCCGTGCTTCCTGCTCGGCAATGGGTTGCTGTAGCTTCAATTCACATACAATGTAATAGTAATTCACATCGTCGTTGATATAGGCATGGTCGCTTGCTGTATTAGCCGGGTATTGTGCTTTTAGCTCGGCAAACAAAGGATAGGCCAAAGCAAATTGCTCCCTTACAAATAACTCTTTGGCATCTTTAAACTTTTTTTCGGGATCGATGATGGTGTGGGTCGGTTGCGCAAAAGCCGGAAGGGAAAAAACTGCTGCCATCAGCAGGACTGTAATTTTTTGTTTTATCATGGTTGTTGATTCGTTCATTTTTACTGGTTGCAAAATTACTTGATTATACTCCCCATTACAAACATCATTCCAATTGATTGTTAATAAGTGGATAATTGATGTAAACAAAACGAATGTATTTTTACATTGCTGTTAATAAAATGATAAATAAGTTTGTTTGTCTGATTTTATAACAGTTGTTTAAATCTGAATCACATTTTCAAAAAAAAATTAAATGAGAAAATTACTGTCAACAAAATACTCTGCAGGCGCTTTTAATGCTGCCATGCTTGTCTTAAGATTAGGTTCTGGTATCCTGATGATGAACCATGGTTATAGTAAATTAGTAAATTTCAGCACCCTGCAGCACAAGTTCATGAATTTTTTAGGTATGGGCAGCACCCTTTCATTGGCACTGGTTATTTTTGCCGAATTCTTTTGTGCGCTATTCATTATTATTGGCTTATTTACCCGACTTGCCGTAATACCTTTAATTATTGTTATGGCAGTGGCATTGTTTAAAGCACACAATGGCGATGTTTTCGGCGACGGCGAAGTAGCTGCACTATACCTAACGGCTTACCTCACGTTATTATTTGTAGGCCCCGGAAAAATTAGTGTGGATAGTATGATTGGAAAATAACCGATTTAAATATATAGATGTTCATCACCGAAACTCAAATACGTATTCACTATGCCCTCACCGACCAGATGGGTGTGGTATATTATGGTCACTATGCTCAGTTTTATGAAATTGGCCGTACCGAAGCCATCCGGCAAATTGGTTACACTTACAAAGAAATTGAAGCCATGGGAATCATTATGCCGGTGGTGGAAATTCACAGCCGATTTTTACGCCCGGCCAAATATGATGACCTGATAACTGTAAAGACAACACTAAAAGAAATGCCTACGCATTTCAAAATTGTTTTTCATACACAAATTTATAATCAGCAGGATGAATTGCTAAATACCGGCGAAGTAAGTTTGTTTTTTGTAGATGCCAAAACCATGAAGCGTTGCGATATGCCGGAAGCCCTAAAGGAGAAATTAGCAGGATACTTTATTAATGGATAGTGATGTAATGGATAATTGATAATTCCTCAAGGTTTAAGAGTTTAATCTATATCAACCCCCTGGCTATAAAAAATCATCAATTATCCATTTTTAAACTATCATTTACCTAAGCTCTGTCATGATCAGCCTTCCAGTTCTTCACCGCCATTTTAATTTGTTTCTGACTCATATTTTCATCAGCTGCTTGTTTTGCCAAAGCCACAAACTCATCATCGCCTGCAAAACGAAGTCCAACAATTTGAGGCATACTTAAGCGAATGTCGAGCGGTTTTCCCGTTGCAATAAAATGGCGCAGATTTTCTTCTGCACGTATTCCCCTGTCCTGGGCTTTTAAAGCAAATCCTCTTGAATACCATAGTCCAAGCACTAAAGCCGCCGTTAACGATACCATAGCAGCAGCATCAAGCCGGCCACTTTCATTACCAATGGCTTTTACGAAATGAATAATACTGATAACAAGGGGAAATAAAGCAGCGGTAAACGCTACATAATGAAACATGGGAACCATTCTTGCATGATTCTTAAAATTTTGGTCTGACATTTTTTTAGTTTTGGATGAAGGCGAAAGTTACTTCAAAATATCCAGCAGCTTCCACATTTTTTCACGTACTGCTCCCGGACTTCCATCAAAATTATTAATGATAAAAGAGAACGTATATTCATTACCCGATTTTGATTTGACATAGCCTGTGTAACTTCTTACCCCGCCGATATAACCCGATTTCATTTTAATCCCGTTCTGCAGGGGCAAGGCATTATAAAAAGAGGAGAACCAGCTTTGTTTTTTGGCGTATTGCATTACCGAAACCAGTGCATCGGTTGTTACCCGGTTTGCAGGCGAAAGGCCACTGCCGTCTTTAATATTCAATGCCGATTTTTCTATCCCATTTTTACTCCAGAATTCATTAATAATATTGAGCCCAGTATCGGTTGCGCCAAATCCGGTTTTCTCGTAAGAAATGGTTTTTACAAAAGCCTCGCCAAAAAGATTTATACTTTTTTGAAGGAACCAATAGTTGATACTGTCCAGTGGCGGAGATAAAATACTTAAAAATGTTTTGGGCACCGGTCCATATTTTCGGGTTTCAGAAACGAGGCTACCCGGATTATCTCGACCTGCCATACTGATGCTATGCACACTTAAATTATTCATAAAGTATTTTATAAATGAAAGTGAAGCATCGGGCATAGCACCAGACACTTTAAAAGTTTCATTTCCTGCCGGCACCGTCCCACGTACATAGCCAATCAAACCATCTTCGGGCAGATAAATAATAGAGTTATCGCCACTGCCTTTTTTTCCTGTTCTTAATTCATTTCTTAAAATGGCTCCCTGCAATTCAGGTTTTGTTTCAACAATGGTAACAAGGTCTCCTTCTTTTTTACCAGGTTTTAAAATCAGGTCATACTGATTTTCATTCCAGTTCAACCCCCTTGCTCCGGCTCCATAATAATTACCAATATCTTCCCAGGTCCAGCCACGTGGCGTATCTTGGGTCTCCCATTTTGTAGCATCAATAAACAAACTTCCAGTAATTGCCCGTACTTTTTTCTCTTTCAATGCATTGAATATATTTTTCATCACCAGTTCCATACTCGTCGAATCCCACCTGAAACTACCCAATGTTGGGTCTCCATAAGCAGTAACATAAATATCACCTTTCAAGGTATCATTCAAAATTTCCCCACTATATCCAATATCAGTCTTATACCTGTAATCTTTCCCCAACATTTCGAGTGCAGCTGCGCCTGTAACAACTTTCAAACAGCTGGCAGGCGCTAAGCCCAATTGAGCATTCTTGTCAAAAACCACCTTTCCAGTTTTAGTATCAATTATATACAGGCTGATGATAGCGTGTTTAAACTGGCCATCTTTCTCCATATTCTGCATAGCATTAGCTAAACTGTTTTCAACAGATTGAGCAAAACAAACAGAACAGGTCATCAAACCAAAAACCAAAAAAAATGTTTTCATACTTAACTTATCTTGCAATAAAATTAATCTTTTTAAATCTATACATGATACAGGCTTCCATCATCACCATTGGCGACGAACTTTTAATAGGACAGGTAATTGATACCAACAGTGCCTGGATGGCGCAGGAACTCAACAAAGCAGGCATTCGTGTTGTACGCCGGGTGGCGGTTGCTGATGTATGGGATGAGATTTGGACCGCACTGGATGAAGAACAAAAACACGCTGATATTATTTTAATAACTGGCGGGCTGGGCCCAACTGCCGATGATATTACCAAACCATTGCTCTGCAAATATTTTGGTGGACAAATGATTATGCATGAACAAACCCGGCAAAATGTAATCGACATCTTTACCAAATTAAATAGACCGTTAATTGAACGAAATTTAAAACAGGCCGAAGTGCCAGATAATTGTATCGTTTATACCAATAAGCGTGGCACAGCCCCTGGCATGCTGTTTAGTAAAAACGATAAAGTGTTTGTAAGCATGCCGGGCGTACCACACGAAATGAAAGGTTTGATGACGGACGATGTGATACCCATGTTGCTGCAAA
This sequence comes from Ferruginibacter sp., assembly GCA_046595125.1. GTDB lineage: Bacteria > Bacteroidota > Bacteroidia > Chitinophagales > Chitinophagaceae > Ferruginibacter. The sequence continues at coordinate 19,588 of JBKJPN010000131.1, read as the reverse complement.
AATTTAAATTCCCTTCCATCATTCATAAAACTTTACTGACCGCCGGAGTTGGTGAAAGTTTTTTAGCTGAATTGATTAAAGATTTTGAGGAATCCTTACCGGCACATATAAAATTGGCATACTTGCCTAATTATGGCATGGTACGCCTGCGCCTTTCGGCAACAGGTTTTAATAAAGCAGATAATGAAAATGAAATTGAGGTTTTGTTCAATAACCTTAAAACATTTGTAAAAGATTATTTAGTTACCGATGTAGATGAACCCATGCAAAATGTGGTAGGCAAATTACTGCTTAAAAATGGTAAAACTATGTGTACTGCCGAAAGTTGTACTGGTGGTTATATTGCCCACCTGCTTACATCCATAGCCGGCTCTTCAAAATTTTATGATGGCAGCGTGGTTAGCTACTCCTATCAGGCCAAAGAAGATTTATTGCAAGTTGATAAAACGATTCTGGAAACCAAAGGAGCAGTTAGTGAAGAGATTGTTTTACAGATGGCAAAGGGAGCTTTACAAAATATTAAATCGGATTATGTAATTGCGGTGTCGGGTATTATGGGGCCCGATGGGGGCTTGCCAGATAAACCCGTGGGTACCGTTTGGATTGCGGTAGGGAATAAAAACAAAATTGAAGCACAAAAACTATATTTCAGATTCGATAGAATGCGAAACACCCAATTAACTGCTACCAATGCCTTAAATATGTTACGCAAATTCATTTTAACCGAATTGTAATCCCAATTTTAAGTGATTGATAGGAAATAATTACCTTTGAGCCCGATTGCCGACTAATTCCATTGGGATTAGTCATATTACATTTGCACATTTCAAATTACAAATAAATATATGAGCTTAGTTGATTTAATAATGCCGAAACTGGGAGAGAGTATTATGGAAGCCACCATTTTAAAATGGCATAAAAAACCAGGCGACGCTATCAAGCAGGACGAAACTGTTTTGGATATTGCCACCGATAAAGTAGATAGTGAAGTTCCTTCAACAGCCGAAGGTGTGATTGAAGAAGTATTATTTAATGAGAATGATGTGGTACCCATTGGTACCGTCATCGCAAAAATAAGAGTGGGTGCAAATGCAGCTGTTTCAAACAATCAACCGGCAGCACCTAAAAAAGAAGAATACGAAGATGCCAGCGTAGTGGAAGAAATTCCTTATCAGCCAGCCACATCTGCGAAATCAGATTCATCAACCAAATCCGCGATTCGGTTTTATTCTCCTTTAGTTTTAAATATTGCACAACAAGAAGGTATCAGCATGACTGAGTTGGAAAATATCCCCGGCACAGGACAGGAAGGCAGGGTGAGTAAAAAAGATATTTTGGCGTATGTAGCGAATAGAGCAGTTAGCGGGGAGCCGCAAGCTGCAAGCCAGCCTCAGCAAAAACAAGCTCATCCTCAACAAAGCGCTTCAACTGAAATTGCCGTTGCTAACAGCCAACAGCTAACAACCAACAATTACCCCGGCAATGTGGAAGTTATAGAAATGGACCGCATGCGCAAACTGATTGCCAAGCATATGGTTGACAGCAAACAAACTTCGGCACATGTTACCAGCTTTGCAGAATGCGATGTTACCAATCTTGTTTTATGGAGAGAAAAAGTGAAGAAGGATTTTGAAAAACGTGAAGGTGAAAAAATTACTTATACACCGTTATTCATTGAAGCCATTGTTAAGTGTATTAAAAAATATCCGTGGCTCAGCAGCAGTGTTGATGGCGATAAAATTATTGTAAAGAAAGATTTGAATATTGGTATGGCTGCCGCCTTACCCAATGGCAACTTAATTGTTCCTGTTATAAAAAATGCTGACCAGTTAAATTTAGTTGGCCTTACAAAACAGGTAAATGGATTAGCTAATGCAGCACGTTCTGGTAAACTAAAACCTGATGATACCACAGGAGGCACTTTCACTTTAACCAATGTTGGCACATTTGGCAGCATTATGGGTACGCCTATTATCAATCAACCCCAGGTGGCCATTATGGCTGTGGGTGCCATTAAGAAAAGACCCATGGTTATTGAAACGCCACAGGGCGACAGCATTGCTATCCGCCATATGATGTATATCTCTTTAAGTTATGATCACCGCATTATTGATGGTGCACTAGGCTCTACATTTTTAAATGCAGTGAGTAAGGAGCTGGAGAATTTTGATGGAAATAGAAGTATATAATTCTTTTGAAATCAATTGTCCTTTTATGGCTTTATCAATCATAACATTTTATGGAAACGTAACTTCATGCATTTTTATGAATTTACATTTCCAAAATTATTTTCTATGACCGGATTTTGGGTACTACTGGGGCTGATTACATATTTAAAGTCAAACAAGACTTTATTGAACATTTTTCATTTAGACCAATCTGGTAGAAACTTGATTACTTATACCTTAACAGGCTTCCTTGTTTCGGGCATTCTAATGTACTTTAGTTTTGACAAGTCCTCAAAAGACTCGGTATTCGTTTTAATTTTTTATCTCGTAGGACTATCCGTTCAAATTGGGTATTGGTATTTTAAAAAACCAACAACATATAAAATCAGGATTTAATTCTCCCCCACTCCTCTTTCAACATGGAATACAAATGCAGGTCTATAAACTTGCCATTTAACCATTCGGCTTGGCGTAAAATCCCTTCTTCTTTAAACTTTAGTTTTTCAGCAATGGCACGGCTGCGGTGATTACCCACGCCGCATTTAATTTCAATACGGTTTAAGCCCAGTTCATTAAATCCAAATTTAGCAATAGCCGTACAGCATTTGGTAACAATGCCTTTACCCTGCATGCCATCTGCCAGCCAATAGCCAATCTCCCCTATTTTGTTTTGTTGATTGATATGATGCATACCAATACGGCCCACAATATTCTTATCAATGACGATAGCAAATCCAAAATCTGTTTTATCTGTAGCCCTTTTCTTACTGTCGCTGATATAATTTTTAAAATTGGAAACGGTTTGCATACTATCCACCCACGGCAGCCATTCTCTTAAATATTCCCGGTTATCAAAAACAATATTAAACAACGACTCTGCATGAATTTCTTCCAGCATCTCCAGACTTATATTTTCATCAACCTGTATTTTCATCATATTTTATTTTAGTGAAGACTAATTATTCTTGTTAAGCGCCAGTTTCCGTTTTCATTCTTCCAGAGCTGAACAAATTTACCAATTTTATGCTCGGCAGGTTCAGGTTCTTGATTATTATGAAAAAAATGCTGGCCCATTTCTACGGCACCATAACCCGCTATTGGATATACTTCAATACTACTCATTACAAGTTCCCTGGTTACTTTTCCGCAGATGTTTTTTTTGATAGCTTCCATTACGCTGTCTTTAGAAGTCATCAGTCCGCCCTGGTCATGATAAAATTCCAAATCCTCGGATATCATCGACGTCATGGTTACTGTGTCGCAGACATTATAAGCTGCAAAGAAAACACTGTCGGCATTAACAATGCTATCGTACAGCGCTTTTGAGTCGGGTTTGTACAAATTTTCCGAATACTTTTTTTCTGTTGAAGTACAAGAGTAATTAATGAACAACGAAATAAGCAGTAAAAGTGATAGCGTATATTTTTTTTTCATTTTATCAAATTGAGTACAATAATTAATGAAAGCATGCTTACAAAGAGCAGCAAATATACCGATCTGAGTTTAAACTTTTCTTTGCCCCAAAATATAAAAAGCGATACGGGCAAAGCAAATAACAACAGTAACATTGGTAACCATAATATTTCGAACAAGGCACCCACAACCGCAAACTTGTACACATTAAACAGATTTCCGCCGATCCAGAAAAAAGCAGCAAGTGTTGATAATATCAACATCAGCTTTAATTTCACTTTATCTTTTTTATGTGCTAGCTTTTCGGGATGCATCAGTATAGCTTTATCTTTTTAAGAATTACTAAAGGGTGGAAAACGCAGTGCCGCATTCGGTACAAAATTTTGCTGCAACAGCATTGTTACAATCGCATGTTTTACATTTTTTATGCTTCTCACTCGACTTTGCCATGGCCACTGTAACTATACCGGTAGGTACGGCGATGATGGCGTAGCCTGTTATCATGGCAATAGAAGAAATGAATTTACCTATTACCGTATGTGGCACCAAATCGCCATAACCTACAGTGGTTACTGTAACAACAGCCCAGTAAATGCTTTGTGGTATGCTGGTAAAACCTTCTTCACCACCTTCTACAACATACATAATGGTACCCAGTATGGTAACAATGGCAACCACCGACATTAAAAAAATACTGATCTTATGAAGGCTTGATTGAAGTGCTTCCCGTAATATCTTTGCTTCAGAACTAAAACGGGCCAATTTAAAAATTCTAAATACCCGCAGCAATCTGAAAATTCTAACCAGTAATAAATAATGATAACCGCCGAAGAAAATACTCAGGTAAGTTGGTAATATCGACAACAAATCTATTACTCCCCAAAAACTAAATATATACCTGAATGGCCGTGGACTTATCCATATCCGCAATACATATTCAATCGTAAAAATGATAGTAATAATCCATTCTATCAGGCCAAATTCTGCCGTAAACCTTTCTCCATATTCCGGAACACTCTCAAGCATTACTATCAGAACACTAAACAAAATTAGCCAAAGTAAAAAAACATCAAAGTGCCTGCCTGCTTTAGTACTGGTACCAAAAACAATAACGTTTAATTTTCTTCTGGTAGTATTCATGTTTTAAAGCTAACTAAAAATGATCATTTGTATAACTCCCCTTTTTCTTTAATTCGAAACCGGAATTGTTTATAAAAATAATGCAGGAAAAAATCTGCGACTAAAAACAGCGGAGATTTACTACCCTGCCGAAACCGGTTGATAGTAAATACTCCGCTGCAATAAATAATATTCTCTCCGCTAATCCAGTTTAACCAATTTCACAGTATTAATAATTACACCATTAGTATCTCTCACCATCAAGTAGTATGAGCCTCCGATATAACCGGTCATCTGGAATTCAACCTGATTCTTATTGAACCCAGCAGTGATGTTTTTGCGTTGTAATAAGCGACTGTTAACATCAACCAATTCCAATACTAGTGGTTTGGTTTCGGGCATTTCAATTTTTACGCTAAGTACCGAGCTTACCGGATTTGGAAATACTATGATCCTCATCTTGTCTGATTTCACCAGGATTGCTGTATCTGTTTGCGTAACAGGTATTATATAAACTAATGGTTGATGGAATCCCTGCGAATACAAATAATCTGGTTTTTGTATCGACTCAACTCTGGGCTCACCCATCGTCCATTCAAAATAATTACCTCCTGCATTACCCGAACCGCCATAGCTTGATACCACTTCCGGCACAGGCCGAATTTCCTTCATGGTAAATATTGGTGCCTCATTAAAGCAGGTTGTAACAATTACAGCCAACGATCTAACTCCACTACTTCCGCAGGCACTGTTTGCTTTTACAGTTACGGTACCACTGTTTGGCCCCATCTTTACTACAATATTTGTCGACCCCTGCCCAAACGAAATTTGCGCTGATTGAGGGACCGTCCATGTATACGATGTTGCTCCGGCAACCGGATCTATTCCATACATTAAGTTCGACTCGTTTTTACAAACTGCAGTTGGCCCGCTGATGGCGCCTGGTGTTGGCGAAACTCCGCTCAATAATTTACATGATGGAGCCGTACTGCCACATGCATTGTTTGCTACAACACAAATATTTCCGTAACTGAATCCTGCATTAAATGAAACGGTAACAGAAGTTGAGCCTTGCCCGCCCGTAATAGTTGCACCTGCAGGTGCCGACCATGTATAAGATGTGGCCATCGACACTGCAGCTATGCTATAAACTTTTGTTGCGGGACCGCATAAGCCGGATGATTGTCCGGTAATTGCCCCCGGCATATTTGCCAAAGCCTGTACAAATAATTTTCTGACGGTTATAGAAGGACTTTGTCCACATGCATTAGAAGCTGCTACAATAATGTAGCCGCCCTGGAATGTGGAATTATAATTTACATTAATTGATGTGGAACCCTGCCCGCTGGTTATAGTTGCACCCGACGGAACTGTCCAAACATAATGTGACGTATTTGGCACAGGGCTAATCGTATAAGTATTGCCTGAAGTATTGCAACTGGCAACGCCAGGTCCGGATATAGCACCCGGAGAAGCAGGCAGACTGCCGGTATTTGTAGTAGTAGCGCTTGCCGAACCGCTGCAACCATTTGTACTGGTAACAGTAACTGAAAAAGTTCCTACAGTACTTACTGTTATTGTTTGGGTTGTTTGCCCACCCGGCGACCAGGAATATGTACTGTAACCGGGACCAGCATTTAAGGTTGTACTGGTTCCTCCACAGAACGAAAGTGTTCCTGAAATAGTTGGTGATGGAGCCACGAAGACCGAAACGGTTATTGATTTTGAACCCGTGCATCCATTGGCATCAGTTACAGTAACGGTGTAGGCTCCGGGTGTACTAACACTAATTGATTGCGAAGTTGCCCCGGTAGACCATGCATAACTTGCAAAACCTAAAGTTGCAGTTAGTGCCGTTGATCCTCCTGCACAAAAACCAGGGTTACCCGTTATTTGTGGCGATGGCGGGGTGAACAAGGTTGTAACAACCGAGGCAGATGCGGTACATCCACCGGCATTAGTAACAGCTACATCAAAAGTGCCAGGCGTTGATACTGTTATGGTTTGTGAAGTTGCACCCGTACTCCATAAATAACTGCTATAACCGGTACCTGCATCCAGTACAGTAGAACTTCCGGGACATAAATCTAAAACACCTGCAATAACCGGTGGCGCCAGACTTGCATATGTAGTTGTAACGCTGGCTGTACTTCTGCACCCATTGTTATTGAACGCAATTACTGAAAATGAAGCTGCTGTATTTACTGAAATAGTTTGTGAAGTTGCCCCCGTACTCCATAAATAACTGCTAAACCCACTACCTGCATCTAAAACAGTTGAATTACCCGGACAAATATTCAGATTGCCAGTTATGGTAACGGGCGTTGAAGTATTTACTATTACAACAACCGGGCTGGATGTAGTTATTCCACAACCAGTTCCATCATTATAGCTAACGGAATAAGAACCAGCAGTTGATACCACAATTTCTTTTGTAGTAGCTCCTCCAGGACTCCAGGTATTACCAGATGATTGACTGGAAACTAATTTAACACTATCTCCGGCACAAAAGCTAAGCGATCCTACAACAATAATTACCGGCGGTATTTGAGATGGCTCATAAACAGTTACATTGGCGGATGCAGAGCAACCTCCGGCACTTAATACCTCAACTTTATACACTCCGGGAGCAGAAACCTGTTTAGTGTCTGATGTCTCAGGGCCCGGTGTCCATAGGTAAGTACTAAAACCACCTGGTTGGGTTATTTGACCAATTGCGACTGCATCTATAGCATTGTAATTCCTCTCCGGATCAAAACTAAGTGCAATCCGTACTTCATCAACAGCAAAGCCTGTAAGGGAAGTTAATTTAATACGCTTTTTATGAGCAACCGTATCTGTAAAGGAAGCGGTTGTATCGTACACATTCACATACAAACCTGACACAGGATCTTTAACATAAACAGTATCAATTGACCCTGGATTAAGTGTTTCATAAATATCTATAAAATTGATGGGTGCCGGATTAGGAAACTGCAAGGTTAAGTACCTGCGTTCATTGCCAACATTAGCTGCCGTCCAGGCGTTGGCATTAAACCCATGTTGTGGATAAACATCCGGTGCTCCCAAAGTTTTTATTGATCCAAACTGCAATGTGCTCAACTCTCCACTTTTTCCAAGCACTTTATTTGCAAAACGTGCATCTTCTTTTACTGAAGTAAGTGTATTAGTTGCCCCGCTACATAACGAAAGCTTGCCCTCGATACTAACAGAAGATGCACCGGGTGCTAACATAGATTCTATCATTAACCTTCCAGGTGATCTTACTTCCATTAAATCGGTCGCATCTAATTTTGCCCGGTAATAGGAACCGTACCTTATCGAATCCGCTTCCCATTGAACACCTACAGGAAGATAAGAGTTGGAATTTTGTATTTGGGCAAGGCCTATATAATACCCTTCATTTTGTAAAAAAGCCGGTGATGAAAAATGAAAAGGATAATAATTGTTTGTTGTTTCTTCGGTAACTGTATAATTATCAGACTGAGAAATTACAATACCGCTATTGTTAAGTATAACAGCATAAACCTGTTTTCCAACAGCTGAAACATCCAGATATATTTTGGCGCCATTTACTTTAGCGCAACCTTTCATATAATATTTTGCCAGGATCAGGCCGTCCAGGTTTCCAAAGCCTGTGCTGCTGAATGCCGTAGTGTTATCAGCAACTGATACCTGGTTTGATGTTACCTGTTGCAAATAATATTTCCGGTTATTATTGAATACGTTTTCACCATGTTCGTTGGGCACTGAAACAATTATAGAGTCTGTTTCCAGTATTGATGGTATCCAACCTTTAAATGAAACTTCTGCACTTCCATTGGCTGCAATATTCACCATTGAATCTGCAGTATATCGTTGCATGCCTGCTGAATTCCTTACAGTCAGTTTCACCAGGTAATTTTTTGCAGAGGTTTTAAAATTATTAATAATGGCTTTGATGGTATCTCTTGCATAAGCGGGTGCAATTTTACCAAGGGCAAATACAGCAGATACGGCAACACTATCATTTAGTTGTAAAGAACCGAACAATGTTTCTGGACGTACGCTTGTGCTTGTTAATAATAATGGCAGGGTTAACCCGGTATCTTTTGCAACAAAACCTGTATACACAGGAGCTATGAGTCCGGAAGTATCATACAGGTCTGTACCCATAGTTGTATTAGGTAATGAAAGAGCACCTGTATCTCTCGAAAACTCCCACGCAACATACAATCCTTCGCCAGTATAATTAAAATTAGCTGTAGTTCCATTTACAAATGGAATATTGTACCTCCCTGTAGTAACAGGAATTACCAGGCTGTCATTGTGAACATTGCTCATACCCAGTAACGCATTTGCCCATGAAATAGACTCCTTAAGCCTGTAAGAAACTATATATTCATTAGCGTAGTCAACTGCATTCCAATTTAAGCTGGCAGTAGAGTTTGTTACTGTATTTGCCTGAAGGTTTTCGGGTGCGTAACAAGTATTAGGCGAGCCGGTTGTTTTAAAGTCGAGGCCATTAAAATAATTACTGAAACTAGCAACACCACATACTGTTTTTATCCTCCATTGGTAATCAGTAGCTGATCTTAATCCTCCAATTACCACTGAATCGGTAATACTGAAAGTACCATTCCAGTTTGCAGTACCATGACGCCTATACTCAATTTGATAATTTATAGCGCCGGCAACCGCATTCCACTTGAGATGTACAGAATCATTTCCAATATAAGGGACCGTTGCGCTGGTAATTACTGCGCATTGAGGCGAAGCAATATATAAAGTTGTAAATACAGTACCTGCACCAGAGGAACTGGTGTCGCCGCAATTGCTTTTAATCCGCCATTCGTATGTACTATCCGGTAAAAGGCCGGTAATATCATAAAATCCTGCTGGCGCATTTACAATAACAGTATCCGACCAGATTTGAGAACTTATAGTTTTGTAAAGGATAAAATAACTGGCCAAATTAGAGGCAGGTGCCGTCCAGTTAAACCGGGCTCCGCTGGTGGTAATATTCGAAGTAAATAGTGATGTAGGTGCTTTACAGGTATCTTCTGAATTTGTAGAAAATAGTGCAGTATCAGAAAACAAAGAATTTGAAGCACCGCAACGTGCCTGTACCCGCCATTCGTAAAGCCCCTGGCCAAGTGTCGATAAAGAAAGGCTTGTACCAGTAACTGTTGTATTCGTCCATGTTTCATCCCGCCGGCTGTTTCTGTCTGCTGTATTTTGTAGGTATAATTTGAATGCTCCTTTGGTATTAAAACTTTGCGGAGTACCCAACGTAAAACCTATACTATTTAAAACTGTACCACCCGATATGCCTGAAGACTGCATCTCTGCAGGACTAATAAGATAAAATGCTCTATGCTGCCTTACACTCCCTTGTGGACTGCCATGCTGAGAATTTGTACCATTGGATGGAAGTACAACTACCTGCTGTGCATCAACTTTTACAGTACAAATCATCAGTAAAAGAAAAAGAAATTCTTTTATTGAAAATGAAAACCTGATCGCCCTGTTTGAATAATTTTTCATAACATTAAGTTTAAATAGTTACCCGTTTCTTACACAGGCCTACTTTTTTTAAAACTATTTCATTGCAAACCGGCTTACCTGTTTGTATTCGAATTCACGCCATTATTTGCATCTTTATGAAAATGCAGGGCTTCTTTAAAGTCCTCATCTATTTTCCGTATGATTGATTGTTTGAAAGAAGGATCAGATTTTATTTTTCCCCAAAATGGATCAGAAGCCTCATCCTGCCCAGACTTCCTGAATACAGATTCGGCCATCGCAAACATTTCATCAATTTGTTGAGATGTAATTTTGTAATATTCAATATTAGTTCCATTAGGTTGAACGTGTACAGTTTTATCATGCCCGTTACTTTCAATATAAGTTGGCATTTTAGTAATTGTGGTTCCGGCGCTTCCCATTGCATTTCCAAAACCCGGCACTAATTTATCCAGTGTATTATACGTTTGTCCAAATAGTTTTTTCATTTCCTGCAATTCTGTTTCCTGTGCTTTTAATTTCTCCTCCTGCCTCAATATTACACCTGCGTAATCATTTGAATTAAGACCTACAGCAGTATTTACAAAGCCATAGGTATCATTATCATTATCTTCCCAGGCAACACCAATAATTTTTTTATAATCATCAATCTTCATTTTATCCGGATGAACACCCACACCAAATCCTTTGTTAAATCCTGAGGGAATAATATAATCGCCGGCCTTAACCTTGCCCAATACTTTTACTGGAACCTGTCCCATAAAAGCGACTTTCTCAAACTTCATTTCATTTCCTGCTAACGGCTTATTTCCCAGAACAATCGGATTCAGAGAAATCACCATCATTTTACCATCTGGATCTATTTCTTTTGTTATCAACCCGTTTTTCATCGATACTACATCACCTGCAGCAAAAGTTTCAAAAATATTTTTCTTGGCTAAATACTCTGCATAGTCACCGTGACCGGAAGTAAGGGTTATACCCAAATTTTCCTTTTTATGTATAACAAAAGTTGCCAGGTCAGCAGATACGATACCAGCCTGTAACACCAGTTTTACACCGTTTGCAATTTTTAAAATGAGATTACTCCCCGCTTCAACTATTAATGAAGGAATAGGTACGGTAACACAGGCACCAAATCCAAAACAACCAGTTGCGGAAGTAGCTGAAGCAACTGTTTTTAATCCAGCCTGTCCCGTTTCCAGAATTGCAATAATTACATCTCCGGCAGTCATTGCAACAGCAATGCTTTTAAATGCAAGCGCATCAACGTAATCACCATTGTTTGGCAGATCCGATTCTTTTTCACCTTCGATGGTACCAACTGCAGTACCACCGGATTTTCTAAAAGTTATAAAATTATTGTCATTACTCGCTGTTGCAGCATTAACCTGAATACTTATTCCATTGGCATTGGTACTGTTTACAAAATTGGCGATATAGCTGTTGCCGGAATTTACGGTAAGCGTATTATTTAATGTAGTAACACCTGTGGTTGATAAGTCACCTCCAATATTTACATTCTTGCCAATGCCAGCACCACCGGCAAGTATCAGTGCTCCATTATTTGTTGCAGTTGATTGTGTAGTATTATTAAGAGATGTAATTCCGGCTACGCCCAATGTACTTCCAAATAACACTCCTCCATCAACATTTAATCTTTTACCAATACCTACTCCACCATAAGGGATCATTAACGCACCTGTAGAAGAACTGGTTGATTCAGTAGCGTCGGTAATTGTTACAGCTCCTCCAAATGCTGCAGGGCCACCAAATTTTGCTATGCCGCCGATGTATAAGTTTTTACCAATAAATGCACCGCCATTAACCTGTAATGCCCCACTGGGTGGCGCTCCCGAAGTATCGGTATCATATACCGAAAGTATTTTCAGTTTCTCATCCAGAGTTGCATCTTTGTTCACCAGCAACGTACCGGTGAGTACTGTTGGGCTCATATTGTTTACGTTCAGCGCACTGTTTAAATCGGTAACACCGTCAACTCTTAAAGTGCCGGTTAATACCGAAGGACTGTTATTATTTACATTCAGTTTACTGTTCAGGTCTGTAATTCCATCCACATTCAGCGAGCTGTTTAGATCAGTTTCTTTATCCACAGTTAATGTACCAGATAATAATGTAGGGCTTCGTCTTACTAAATCTCCTACAGTAAAGGGTCCAAAATTTGTTGTGGCGCCGCCCAGTTTATTTAAATAAGCACTTGAGTCAACGGTTAAGTTGGCTCCGATGCGCAAACTCTTTTTAATAAAAATATCTCCGTTAGCATAAATGCGTAACCTTTCCTGGTTATTGGTTACCATTTTCAGATCAACCGAATCGGTAGTACCCAGTTGATCTTCATTTGGATTGCTTTCGCGGTTTCCAAACAAAATCCAGTTATTAGCCGGACTTCCGCCTGCATTGGATACGTTTTCACCCGTCAGTTTTTCTGCAGTTAGAGCATGGTATGCATATGGCACAGCTAACAATCTGCTGTTACTAATTGTAGCAAAGTCAGATTGACCTTTACTTTTTATGGCTACTTCCATCCAAATATTTTCCAGACTCCATGGAGTGGTTCCAAATTCGCCAGCAATTTGTTTTCCTTTACCAATTACCAAGCTAAACACACCTGTGGGGCTAGTAACCACTTCTTGCGTTTCCTTATAATACTCAACCTTTCCAGTAGCTTGCAAACTAAATAAGCTTACTTGAAGTGCCACAGGTTGATTAGCCAGAATTTCGCCTTTTACATTTCGGGCTACGGCCTGGTAATTCATTCCTTCAGGATTGCTTTGGGCGATTAACATTGTGCTAAACAGGCTACACATGGCCAGTAACAGAATTACTTTTTTCATGTTGATGATTTTGTTGATAAAATGAAGCTTACAGATTTATGACGAATCCTTGCTAGCAATAAATTATTGCTAACAAATGAATTTAAAAAAATACAGAAATGCCGGGGGCGACAAAAAAGCAAAAATTAGTTCTGGAAATTAATAAGATTGGAAATTGGTAATATATGCTGAACAGGCTGCAATGTAAAATTATTATTTAAAAAATAAGAATTTATATTATTAACTATCAGAAATACTAATTAACCTAAAGTATATACGCAGAAAAGAGATGCCCCCTGATGTATTAAATAAAGTAACCGGCTAGGTGCCGGTTACTTTATTTAATTATGTATTTGTTTTCTGAAAAGAGTATTCCACAAATCAAAAACCTAACCCCCAATCCTTCCCTTTCTCCGTTGCCGGTAAACCTTCTTTTATCCATTTTGCAGGCTTACCATCCTTCAAATAATAATCAAAAAATTGTCCTAAACGAATGGAAAGATCTTTACGATTTTTTCTTTCTACCAGGTTATGATCTTCGCCATTGTATTGCAGCAGCCATACTTTTTTTCCAAGGCGACGTAGTGCGGTAAAATATTCTATACCCTGATACCATGGCACTGATCCATCAGCATCGTTGTGCATCATCACTAATGGTGTGGTTACTTTATCGGCAGAAAATAAAGGTGAATTTTTTAAATAAAGATCCTGACGTTGCCAAAGTGTAGCGCCAATACGGCTCTGTGTATGCTCGTACTGAAACTGGCGATTCATGCCGCTTCCCCAGCGAATGCCGCCATAAGCACTGGTCATATTACTAACCGGTGCACCAGCCCATGCCGCACGGAAGATGTTTGTTTTTGTAACGAGATAGGCTATCTGGTAACCACCCCAGCTTTGCCCCTGCAGCGCCATACGGGTGCTGTCAACAAAAGGCATTTTTGATAAATATTTGGCTGCACTCACCACACTGTTATAAGCGCTTTGCCCCGGCTCTCCATCTTTATAATAAATATTTGGATCAAAGATGAGATATTCATTACTGACAAAATAAGGCGTGTTAACAGTTGATGCACTAGGTGCAGGTGCTTTGTAGGAATACAGTCCGTCGGCATTTCTTTCGTAAAAATAAAAGATGACCGGGTATTTTTTCTTTGGATCAAAGTTCTCCGGTTTGTACAAAAGTCCTTCGCTCATTTTGCCATCAAACATTTTCCATTTAACTAATTCTACTGTTAACCAGTTGAAATCTTTTTGCTGTGCCGCTATATCCGTTAGCTGGTCCAGATTTTTCAAATCTGTCGAAGTATATAATTCACTGGCGCTGATGTTTGAGCGCTGCACAATATACTGCTCTGCTTTATCGGCCTTAACAGGATTGTTGAAACTAAATGGACCTTCAGTTATTATTACCGGGTCGGCAATTGTGTTTACCTTTTTGGTATAGAAGCCACCAAACTTATTGGTTTTATTTTGAGAGCGTAATAATATATTTTCATCTGCACCAATAAAACGTTTTTCTTTGTCGAGATTCACATAATTAAATTCGGTTTTGTTTTTCTTACCAAAACCATTGGTAATATTTTTGGGTAGTTCATTTCCGTTGGGGTCTGCCTGCCAAATATCATACACATCATTGATAAGCATATACCGATCATCGGCTGTCCAGCCGGTAAAGCCTGCCGGGCGTGGATAATCGGGCACGTCATTCTCTACATCATAAATAGATTCAGTAATTTTTTCACTTACATTTTTTATCAAGCCATTAGCTACACTCCAGGTAAAATAATTCTTAGTATCGGGTTCGTACCAGTAAACAAACTTACCTTTTGGTGATGCCGAAAAATTACCCAGCGAATTCGATCTAATCAATCTCCTGCTTCCGTCAATTGTGTTGATGGCATAAGCCGCTGTTCTTGTTCTTCCCTCCCACTGAAGTGTAATCCGGTTACCTTTGGTGCTTTCAGCCAGCACCCAGTTGGCATTGCCTTCATCCACTAATGTAATATTCTCTGCATCCTCTGCGCCTAATTGAATCACTTTATCATCGCCTGGTTTCATCACCGCCATATAACTCCTATTGAGTTCGTTTTTTAAATTCTTGAGTTGCATGGGTTGCAAGTAATCATCATTATAATGCCACACATCCAGGCGGGCCAATTCAAAATCTACCAGTGTGGTATCTTTTGGCGGCGTGATGGGCGCTGTTCCAAAAAACAATTTCTTACCATCCTTGCTAAACTCAATTTTTGCATTTTCGCTGATGGTAAAACCAAGCTGCATACCAACCGTATTTTTTTCGGCGATGAGCTTGGCGCTATCTTGACCTACGGTATAATACCAAAGTTTATAAAATTTCTGTAGCGCTTTTTTACTGCTGTCTCTTTCAGCAACAAAGGCAAGCTGCATACCTTCTTCATCAAAGGCGAAATTTTTTCCATCATTAATATTCCGCATCAAAGTATCAGTCTTTTCCAACGAAAGATTGTAAAGTAAAACATACCCCATGCTTGTACTGTCTTTGGCCTTAGGCGTAGTTTCAATCAGTAGTTTAGTGCCTTTTTTATCAAACAGGTATTCACTCACCAGTTTAAAAGTCTTTTCTTTTCCGTCGCTCATTCGCCTTACCATTAAATCGGTTCCTTCGGTAGCAGCTCCAACACCTGCCGGATCATCAGCTTCTGCATCCAGCATTGCTGCTTCTTCAACCAGCAACTGGTCTTTACTTTTTTTAATGATTTCTTTTGTTGCTTTGCCGGCAGCACCAATCATTTCTTCTTTGGTAAGATTTTCGGCCTTCACCGATTCCAACGATTTGCGAATAATACTATCTGCCAGCTTAACCAGCATATCTATATTCTTCTTTGCAGAATCAATCACTTCCTTTTTTGCTTTTTTTGTTGTATCAGGCTCGGGTTTTTCCATTTGATAAGCAACATAACCAAAACTCTTTTCGGGTGCCTTAAAATTTTTTACCCTTGCAATTTTAACCACAGCTTCCTTACCCAGTTCAATAATACCAATAGAATCTTTGGGCATTTCATCGGATTTTTTCTTTTTGATTTTTGCCTGGCGGGTATCTTGGTACAATGGTTTTATTTTAAAAACCACAAAACGGCTGTCTTCTGTAATTACTGCGCCATATCCACGGGCTACGGTGTTCTTTGCTTTGGTTGAAACATTTTGCACAATCAGTTCTCCATCGCCTTCCTGTGGATTAACGGTGAATACCACATATTGACCATCGTTGCTTATCAAGCGTTCGCTGAGGCTTTTCCAGCTGTCATATACATCATGAGTCAGTGATTTTTTCTGAGCAGCGGCAGAAAGGCATACTAATAGCAATGCCGGGAGCAGTATTTTCTTCATGTAATTGGTTTTGGAGCATTAAAGATAGTGGGACGGAAGCAGAATAGCTAAGCCGCTTATCAATCTTTGTATATATGGGGAAAATATTGCCGGAAAGACGGAAAGGGGGTAAGATTAATGCAAGACTCTACTTTTCGCCTTCTCAACTTCCTGGCCAAAAAATCAATCTTCCAAAAAACCCCACTCAGTCCGCAAGCCGTCGAGTTTTCTGCCTTCCAGTTTAATTGTATCGTAATGCCCCATTGCATTTTTCTGCCGGTAAGCTTCGTACAAACTAACTGCACAGGCCACCGAAATATTCAGCGACTTAATAATACCCACCTGTGGAATAATAAAATTGCCATCGGCCATGGCAATAATCTCTTCACTTACGCCCGTTTTTTCATTGCCGAAAACAAGGCAAACTGGTTCTGTTAAATCAAGCTCATGCAAACCAACGGCATCGCTGCTTAAATGGGTAGTGTATATTTTTTTGTAGTGCTTGCGTAATTCGGCAAAACATTCATTGGTATTTGTAAACTGATGAATGGTTAACCATTTGGCAGCGCTTGATGAACTCTTGGCTCCCCATTTTTTATGCGCCGGAATCTTTGTGTTCAATATATATATGTCCTGTATGCCTACCGCATCGCAGGTACGCATTACAGCGCCGATGTTGTGCGGATCAAAAACATTTTCGAGCAGCACCGTTAAATCTGGCTGGCGTTTATTTAATACTGTTGTCAATCTTTCATTTCTTTCGGGAGTCATAAGCCCAAATATAAATCACTTGGGATTAATCATGCAGAATAAGCAGTGGTATACCCGATTTGTAAGTCATTTGTTTTGTATGAACAGTGCCAAACAATCTTTTAAAAATATTGTGCTCATGTGCAACCATTACAAGCAGGTCTGTTTTATTTACCGTCATAAATTCGTGAAGCCCTTCTTCAACGTCATCATTTAATACCGTATGAAAACGGTGTTCTACGTTTTCAAATAGCAAATCAGCTCTAATTTTACCCGAAATCATTTCTGTACTCATTTTGTCTTCTTTTTGCGCCACGTGAACTATATTAAGTGGCGATTTGAATTGCAACAGCAGCTGACTTAGTAATTTGTAACTTTTTAGCGACGGCCACTTACCAAAGTCAGCAGCAAAACAAATGCTTTTTACCGGGCTGAATGTAATATTTTCTGGAATGACCAATAACGGCAATTTTATTATACGGATACAGGAGGTAACCGTACTACCAAAAATTCCGTCGGCTTTACCTACTCCGTTCGTACCCATAACAATAAAATCTGGCTTAATTTCATCAACCATATGGTTAATCATTTCTATTAAACTACCAGTTCTTACAAAACCATCAATACTAACATCAGCTGTTTTGCCCAGCCATTCTATTTCCTGCCGAAGCAGGTATTCGCTTTCCTGTACCATCTCATCTGAAGACAACGGAGAATAGCCTGGAAAATCTTCAAGCGGACTGGGAATAAACAAAGCATGCAACAATACAATTTCGGCTTTAAAAATTTTAACAAAGGCAATTGCATATTCAGATGCGTTTCGGGATGCCGCTGAAAAATCAACTGGCACAAGTATTTTTTTCATCTTATTTTATTTTGATTGATAAAACTAAAACTACACCCGGGCTTTTAAAATAACATCTGTCAGCTTTAGGTATGATTGTACTCATTACATACAAAACAAAAAGCCGGCTAACGAGCGCTGGCTGGCGATTTTAAAATAAATATTGTTCCCCCTGTTCAGGTTATACATTTTTTTTGTATATTAGGTGAAGAAAGAAAAGTTTTGGTGAATAAAATCTACGACTTATAATATTAAATTCCCTGACCAGTATCATTAGTTTTATTAACCGGCATCATATTTGATTCGTTGGCACTGAACTACTTTTCTATTATTAATAACGATAAAAAATACAATTATGAACAACACAAGTAAAGTTTTAGTAACCCTGGCTTCAGGAGTAGCACTTGGTGCAGTATTAGGAATTCTTTTTGCTCCCGACAAAGGAACAGAAACAAGGAAAAAAATCAAAGACAAAAGTAAAAAGCTAGCCGATGATGTAAAGCACAAATACGAAGACCTGAAAGGCAACTTGAAAGGAAAAGCGCAGGATTTTGCCAAATCTGAAAATTAAAAAAGAACTAGAAAGAATTAATGGAAAAGACTTTCGAAAAGGTTGAAGAACTGGTTGTTCATGTAAAAGAATACATGAACAACCGGATCAACACCGTAAAACTTAATACCGCAGAAAAGGGGTCAAAGCTGATGGCAAATATGATAACCATGGCCGTATCTATTTTGATATTCGGCCTATTTGTGTTGTTTATTAGTCTGGCACTTGCTTTTGTTATAGGCAAGGCAATCGGCGAACTGTATTGGGGCTTTTTAATTGTATCCGGGTTTTATTTAATACTAGGCATATTGGTATTTGTATTCAGAGAAAAATTACTGCGGCTGCCGATTTTAAATGCCCTGTTAAAACAATTATTTAAAGGAGAAGATGAAGAAGATCAATAATATTGAACAACTTAAAGCAGAACAGCAAAAACTAAAAGAGCGGCAGCGTGAGTTGGAATATTTAATAGAAGAAGACTGGCATGAAATAAAAGACAGCATTACTCCAAAAAATATTACCCGTCAGATATTTTCGACAGTATTCTCCAAACCAGAGCCAGGCGAAGGTAAAACTATACTTACGTATCTGGCATCTTTTGCCGCCGCTGGCCTCGCCGGCAAACTCCTCAATAAATTAAAAAAGAAAGTGGCGGGGATGTTTTCCTAATTCAACATTCCTTCGTGTCTTCGTGGTTCAAACAAAACCCCGCTTAAATAATTATCAATATTTTTGCTTCAAACAGATTCCTTTTGAGCATACCTATTCTTTTAATAACACCCCCCTTCACCCAGCTTAACACGCCCTACCCTGCCACCGCATACCTCAAAGGATTTCTCAATACAAAAAACATACAATCGCATCAAGCCGATTTAGGAATTGAAGTAACCTGCGCTCTCTTCAATAAAAAAGGATTGCAAAAATTATTTGAAGACATCAATACCCAACCTAAAGAACATTCCGAAAATATAAACCGCATCATCACCCTACAAAATGATTATATCAATACCATTGATGCCGTCATGTTATTCCTGCAAGGCAAAAGTCCTACGTTAGC
>JBKJPN010000107.1:0-4303 GCA_046595125.1 Ferruginibacter sp. | reverse complement strand
AGCCATCGGTTCAACTTTTCGGTTGTATAAACCGCTGAAGAGTTCAATCAATTCAACCAATTTAAGTCCGGGATAATAACCCGATGTTTGTAACTGCACGCCAATCAGTTTTTTAATCCCATCTGGTTCTTTATCTAAATTTAAACCGCAAATAATAACCTCGCCGCTTGTTTTTTCCCGTAGCGTTTCCATTATTTCCAATGTGGTTGACTTTCCAGCACCATTGGGCCCAAGCAAACCAAATATTTCACCTTCATACACGTCAAAAGAAATACCCTTTACAGCTTCAAATTTGCCGTAATTTTTTACCAACTCTTTTACAGTGATGATTGTTTTCATTTTAATTTTTCGATTTCAGCAGCAAATTATTTTGCTTCAAGTTCAGCAGTTATATACCCATCCAGTTCTTCCATCATCAGTTTACTGCCAATAAAAAACGGTGTACGCTCATGTAATTCCTTTGGAGCAATATCGAGTATTCTAATCTTACCATCTGTAGCTATTCCTCCTGCCCTCTCCACTATAAATGCAAACGGATTACACTCGTACAACAAACGTAATTTTCCTTTTGGCCTGTCGGTTGTACCAGGGTACATAAAAATGCCTCCTTTAATTAAATTTCGATGTACATCCGATACCATACTGCCAATATAACGCTGTGTATACGGGCCTCCTGTTGCTTTTTCTTTTTTCTGACAAGCGGTTATGTATTTCTTTACAGCTTCATCATACTTGAAAAAATTTCCGTGATTAACCGAATACATTTTCCCCGATTCGGGACATTTAATATCAGGATGACTTAATGAATATTCGCCAATGGATGGGTCGAGTGTAAAGCCATTTACGCCCCTACGAGTTGCATATACAAACATGGTTGAAGAACCATAAATTACATATCCAGCAGCTACCTGCTTATTACCTTGTTGCAAAAAATCTTCCTTGGTTGCCGGTTTGCCCAGTTCGCTAACACGTTTAAAAACGCTGAAGATGGTGCCGATAGAAACATTCACATCAATATTGCTGCTGCCATCCAGCGGATCAAACAGACAAACATATTTACTCTTGTTACTTACAGGATCATCAAAAACTACAATATCATCCATCTCCTCGCTGCCAATTCCAGCGCAACTTATTCCATGCTGCAGCACACCCATAAACTGATTATTAGCGTATACATCCAGCTTTTTAACTTCTTCTCCCTGCACGTTAATACTACCATCATCGCCCAAAATATCAACCAAGCCGGCTTTATTTACCTCAACATTCACACGTTTGGCCGCAAGGCCTAAATCACGTAAAAGCCCCGACAATTCGCCCGTTGCATGCGGAAAGTCACGCAATTGCTGGATGGTGAATTCATCTAATGTTTGTATTCTGCGATTGACATTCATAAGCATTAATATTTACTATTTTGTACAGAAACCAATGAAGGTTAGATTTGCAATCAAAAATAAGCAATTAACAATAACTTGAGCTAGGGCAAGGAAATTAGGAATTAGCACATCAGAACATTAATTAATTATGAAGGTTTTTAAGTTTGGCGGAGCCAGTATCAATACAATAGAACGGATTCAGAATACGGGCCGCATTATCGATTCGTATAAGGGAGAAAAATTACTAATCATTATTTCGGCCATGGGCAAAACAACCAATGCGCTTGAAAAAGTGGTTGATGCATTTTACGCCGAAAGAAAAGATGATGCGCTGCAATTATTTGAGCAGGTGAAAGAAACGCACCTGAACATGCTTAAATACCTGATAACACTTAAATGGCAGGCTGCTGAAAACAGTTTGAAAGATTTTTTTACTGAAGTAGAATGGCTGCTGCACGATAAGCCTGTTAGAGAATACGACTATTATTACGACCAGATTGTTTGCTGCGGTGAATTATTAAGCACATCGCTGGTGAGCAATTATCTGAATGAAATTGGCATCAAAAACAAATGGATTGATGTTCGGGATATTGTGCGTACCGATGATAATTTTAGGGATGCCTACATCGACTGGAATTTTACACGCCAAAAAGTTATAGCCGATATTGAACCCATGTTTACTGATGTTGATATAGTAATTACACAAGGTTTTATTGGCGCTACTGATGAAAATGAAAGCACCACACTGGGCCGTGAAGGCAGTGATTTTAGCGCAGCTATTTTTGCAAACATACTGGATGCCGAAAACCAAACCATTTGGAAAGATGTAGAAGGCGTGATGAATGCTGACCCCAAGGAATTCCCGGAAGCTGAAGTTATAAACGAACTTAGCTACCGTGAAGTAGTGGAGATGGCTTACTACGGAGCTCAGGTGATACATCCAAAAACCATCAAACCTTTAGAAAATAAAAGCATCCCCTTACATGTACGTTGTTTTTTAAAGCCTGCGTTAAAAGGCACCATCATCAGCAACAAACCTGTACATAACCTGCCGCCGGTAATCGTTTTAAAGAAGAACCAAGTGCTGATGGAATTAAGCTCTAAAGATTTTTCTTTTGTGGAAGAAAAACCATTAGGACTTCTTCATGAAATGTTTGCAACTATTAAGATTCGGCCCAACCTTTCACAAAACGGTGCTATCAGTTTGCTTTGCTGCCTCGATGACAAAGTGGAGAAGATTGAAAAACTGGCGTTGGCAGCATCCGAAATATTTAATGTACAAATTGAAAAGAATCTTACCCTGCTTACCATTAGGCATTATACAGATGAAAAGATTGATGAATTAACGAAAGGGAAAACAATTGTACTGGAACAAAAAACTACTGAAACCATTCAGGTATTAATGCGCTAATTGATGATGTACTCGCCTTTGGCGTTTATCATAATAAACGGCAATTGCTTATTTTTTTCAAAATAGTCATACGCCTTTCGAAGGTTCAGGATAAAACGGTTCATGGCCGGTGAACTTTTAAAATTTTCTACTAATTTGTCCATCGATTTCTCGTCATTATACTTTACAGGAAAAACATGAACAGGAATAAAATCCTGACCATTTGCTTTTGCATTGGAAGTTATACTGTAAAGCTCTTCTATAGGCTTATCAGCAATCGCTATACAGCCAGTTGAAACACAGTTACCATGAATATAAATTTCGCCGCCCGGACGAATAGAGTCACTCAAAATTCTGTCGGAAGCGTTGGGATAGTTTAAACCCAAGGAAAGATGGTAATTACTGTTGGGATTAAATTCATTGATGTAATAAAATCCTTCGGGCACCTGCAAATCGCCCTCAATGCGTTTTGGACCGGTTTTACCACTTTGCATGCAAACATTATACTCCTTAAAAAATATAAACTGCTCCACTGAACTGTTCCTTACCCAAACTTCCAGTTTACGATCTATTTTAAAAGAGCGTATGTATACCGCTTGAGGAGGCCACAGCAGGTTTTTACTTTCAAACTGTTTTTTAAGCGAATCTTCAACGCGGTTAAATGCCGCATAGGTGCTGCTGAATGACCGCTGCTTTTCCACAAAGGATGGCTGGGCCAACACTGTGGTCATTGCAAAAAAAGCAAAACCAAATGTCAAAGCTTTATGGGGAATTAAGCAGTTCATTTAATACAGAGTATTTAGGCTGTTGAAACGTAAAATTATAAAAAATATTGAAGAACTGACTGTACAATTCAATCAGCTCTTCAATTAATTCAACTTTTACAAATTGCCACGGGCATCTTGCTCTCTTTCAAGTGCTTCAAATAAGGCTTTAAAATTTCCTTTTCCAAAACTTTGAGCACCCTTGCGTTGTATAATTTCAAAAAATAACGTAGGCCTGTCTTCTAAAGGTTTGCTGAATATCTGCAACAGATAGCCTTCTTCATCCCGGTCAATTAAAATACCCAACTTTTGAAGCGGTGCCAGATCTTCATCAATTTTTCCTACACGGTCTAAAACCGTTGCGTAATAACTTTCCGGAATATTTAAAAATTCAATTCCTCTTTTTTGTAATTCGGTTACTGTTTTTACAATATCGGCAGTTGCAATAGCCACGTGCTGTACGCCTTCACCATTGTAAAAATCAAGATATTCTTCTACCTGACTTTTCTTTTTGCCCTCAGCCGGTTCGTTGATGGGGAATTTTACAAATCCGTTTCCGTTGCTCATCACTTTACTCATCAAGGCAGAGTACTCGGTTGAAATATCATTGTCATCAAAACTTAAAATATTTTTAAATCACATTACGTCTTCATAAAATTTTACCCAGGGATTCATTTGGTTCCAGTCAACGTTGCCTACGCAATGATCAACATACAACAAGCCTGTATCCGCTGGATTATAGTTTGATTCCCATTTTCTAAAACCGGGCATAAACA
>JBKJPN010000097.1:0-11982 GCA_046595125.1 Ferruginibacter sp. | reverse complement strand
TGCGCCATTGATATTAGAACCCATTGCCGACCCAATAGCTTATACTGAACAAATCAGTTTTTTAAAAATCAGAATATTTGGCCTGCCCTTTTTGTTTTTGTTTCAAATGGGCAATGCGTTTTTGGTGAGCACACTCAACAGCCGGTACTTAATGATAGCGTTTGCTTTTGAAGCCGGCATCAATATCATTCTCGATTTTCTGTTAATCAAGGGTAGATATGGTTTCCCGGCCATGGGTTTTAACGGCGCTGCCGTGGCATCGGTTATTGCCGAGGTTGTTGGTTGTATTGTGGTGCTGCTGGTATTATACCGCACCCGTTTAAAAAAACAATACGGATTGCTTAAATCTTTTGCTTTTGATAAAAAACTAAACAAAGAAATACTCAACATATCGGCACCCCTGGTTATGCAATATGTGCTGAGTGTAATTACATGGCTGGTATTTTTTATGCTGATAGAAAGTTTACACAACGATGTATACAAAGCCATTAGCAATACCATGCGTAATGTAATTGGGCTGGCTGGTGTGTTTGTATGGGCATTCGCCAGCACTAGTAATGTAATGGTGAGTAATCTAATGGGACAAAAGCGTGAGGATTTGGTTTTGTTTGCCGTTAATAAAGTGATGAAGCTTTGTATTGTGCTTTGTCTGGGTATTTGCGTGCTGCTGAATATTTTTCCAGCGGCGTTTTTTAGTTTGTTTGGACAGGATGATTCCTTTGTGCAGCAAGGCATTCCTGTGCTGCGGATTGTATCTGTTGATCTGCTACTGATGTGCATAGCCAACATCTGGCTTAACGGTGTTACTGGTACGGGCAAAACAAAAATGAATTTGCTCATTGAAATTGTTGCCATAACACTCTACCTGTTATATACTTGGTTTGTAGTTAAAGCAAACTTTGTTACCCTTGCCTTTGCCTGGACCAATGAGTTTGTTTACTGGGGTGTAATTTTTACGATGGCGTTTTATTATATGAAGAGTGGAAAATGGAAGACGAAATAAATGCTTAGATTTAAATGCGGATTTATTTTTTTGCCGGATGATATTTATAAAAGTCTGGTCTGTCGGCGGGTTGCCAGTTGAATTGATAGCCAGTCTCCATAATCTCTATACTAAATTCTCTTTTTAATGTATAAATATGCTCTGGCCTTGCCATAACAAATGTTGTGGCTGCAATAATAAGTACTACAACTGATAACAACAATACGGTAACTATGGTGGGCATTTTTATTTTAATCAAATAACGATTAATGATAAAAATGATTAGCAACCAGCATAAAAAATAGATGAATAGGTCAAAAACAAATTCGGCGACAAATATTTGTAACGACATAGAAGTATGCCAGCCGTCGCAAATGAATGGCAGTGGAAATCCCACCATCATACTATCTGGCGCATCCTCTGGTAACACATACCACCATTTAGTAAATATGGCAAACGAAATTGCGGTTAATGGCAACACCAATTTCCAGGTAAGTAGTTTCACCTTTTTATATTTTCTTTAGATATACATTTAACACTAATCAAAATTTTGCTAAGCAATAACAGATTTATTTATCTGCCGCTTCACCAAACCAAACAATTGCATAACCTGTTCCAATGCCTATTCCAATTGATTTCCATTTTTTAGTTTTCCAAACACCCTTGCTTAAAATTACAGCATTATGTCCAGGGCTTGTTTTCCAAGACCGCAACGCAGCACTGGCTGATACAGGCAGTCCCTTACGCTGCGAGTCGTTGAAGACAACAACAATTTCATATCCATAATCGGTGTAGGAAGTTAATTCACCCGGCTTTGCCCACATGCAGGCAGCCTGTGCATGATTGGGCGTGTAGCAACAGGGCGTCCAACTTCCATTTGAAGACCAGCTATGCGGATTACAGTTAGCCGCTGTATCGGGCCGGTAAGTTTGCAAATCCTTAACGTGCGTTTGTGCTACTAATGTAAGCGATTTCGAAATTGAAATGGGTTTTAAACCATTTTGCTTTCTGTACTCCATGATAAGTTTATAGAGTTTTGTTTCCTCGGTACTTAGTTTTTGTGCAAAACTGCAAGTGCTGCCCCAACTCAAAAGAATCAAAAAAAAATATTTCAACAGGTACGTTTTTTATTTATTATAAAGTTACAGAACCTGCCTAATTATTGAACAGAAGCCACCAAAACGTCTCCCAAACTTTAGCCAATCTTTTTATTTAACATTCGAACAAAACGATGCAGCTAAATGTTTCGTAATTTAGATATTCAAATTCAAAAATTACAGGTGTTAGGTTTTAACTTCAGCAAATACGATCCCAATGCACAAGGCAAGTCTCCGTTTGAGACTTTGCTCAATCTTTTTTTGCAACTCCTCACCTACACCAACGGCGATTTTAATGAAGCCATGCAGTGGATGAATGAACTGGATAAGGAATATAAACTTACCAACGGCGAATACGGTATTGGCGATTTTGTTGAAGACCTTAAGGCAAAAGGATATATTGATGATAAGAATGAAAAAGGAGAAATTAAAATCACGCCCAAAACCGAGCAAGGTATTCGTAAAAAAAGTCTGGAAGAGATTTTTGGTAAGTTGAAGAAGACAAAGCAAGGCAATCATCAAACTTTTAAACCGGGCGGCGGTGATGAGATTAACCCCGAAACAAGACCTTTTCAGTTTGGCGATACCATGGAGCAGATCGATTTTACCAACAGCATCCGCAACGCACAAATTAATCATGGTATTGATAGTTTCCGCATGCAGGAAGATGATTTAGAAATACGGGAAACCGATTTCAAATCGCAAACATCGACTGTGTTGATGATTGATATTTCTCACTCAATGATTCTTTATGGTGAAGACAGAATTACGCCGGCCAAAAAAGTGGCAATGGCCTTGAGCGAACTCATCCAAACTAAATACCCAAAAGACACATTGGATATTGTGGTGTTTGGTAATGATGCATGGACTATTGAAATAAAGGACTTGCCTTATTTACAAGTTGGACCATATCATACAAATACCGTAGCCGGATTAGAACTAGCCATGGATATATTGCGAAAACGCCGTAATCCCAACAAACAGATATTTATGATTACCGATGGCAAACCAACCTGCTTAAAGGTTGGCGGTCGATATTATAAAAACAGTTGGGGTGTTGACCGAAAGATTCTGAACCGTTGCATGAGCCTAGCCACGCAATGTAAAAAAAACAAAATACCTATTACTACGTTTATGATAGCATCTGACCCTTACCTACAAAGGTTTGTTCAGGAGTTTACCGAAACTAACAATGGCAAGGCTTTCTTTGCATCATTAGATAAACTGGGAGCTTTTATATTTAAGGATTTTGAATCAGGTAAAAGAAAAACAGTTTATTAAATATCTACAACCCTATAATTAAAAAGCAATAATGGATAGTATGAAAATAAAGAGCCTTGGAGATTTAAAAAAGAGCGGCTACATTTCTAAAAGCATCAAACAGGAAATCAGAGAAAATCTGATTAAAAAAATTCAAGCAAAAGAAAATCCTTTTCCTGGTATATTAGGTTACGATGATTCGGTGATACCGGATACTGAAAGAGCTTTGCTATCTCAACACAATATATTGTTTTTGGGTTTGCGTGGGCAAGCCAAAACCAGAATGGCGAGGCAGATGACTGACCTGCTCGATGAGTATATTCCGGTTGTTGCCGGTAGCGAAATTAATGATGACCCTCTGCAGCCAATATCACGTTATGCCATTGATTTAATTGCAGAAAAAGGAGATGATACGCCCATTGCCTGGTTACACCGCAGTCAGCGGTATGGAGAGAAACTCGCTACACCTGATGTGAGCGTTGCTGATTTGATTGGCGATATTGACCCGATAAAAGCAGCTAATTTAAAATTGAGTTTTGCTGATGAAAGGGTTTTGCATTACGGCATTATACCAAGAAGCAACAGAAGTATTTTCGTAATTAACGAATTACCCGATCTGCAGGCGAGGATACAGGTTTCGCTTTTTAATATTTTAGAAGAAGGAGATTTACAAATACGTGGCTTTAAATTAAGGTTACCGCTAGATGTGTTGTTTGTGTTTACTGCCAATCCTGAAGATTATACCAACAGGGGAAGTATTGTTACCCCACTTAAAGACAGAATTGAAAGTCAGATACTCACCCACTATCCAAAATCTTTGGAAACAGCTTTGGAAATTACAGGCCAGGAAGCGTCTATAAATGAATCGCAGCAACAAAAAGTAAAGGCAAGCGATCTGATTAAGCGCTTAATTGAGCAAGTATCTTTTGAAGCCCGTGCCAGCGAACTGGTTGATAAAAAAAGTGGTGTTAGCGCTAGACTGAGTATCAGTGCCTATGAAAATGCCATTAGTGCGGCAGAGAGAAGGGCACTCATCAATGGCGAAAAGGAAACACAGGTTTGGTTGAGCGACCTAATCGGCATAATTCCATCCATCACCGGAAAAATAGAACTAGTGTACGAAGGCGAACAGGAGGGCCCTTATCAGGTTGCGTTTAATTTACTGGAGCGTTCTATTCGTACACAGTTTGGGCAATATTTTCCAAATCCGGATACACTGAAAAAGAAAAGGGGGAAGGAAGCTGCACCCGATGATAATCCATATAAATCAATCACCCGCTGGTTTGATGCCGGCAATACATTGAATACTTTTTTTGAAACCAGAGACGAGGATAAAGTTCAGTTGCTATATAAAGTAGATGGCCTGCATGCCTTGGTAAAAAAATATTTTAAAGCTGCAAACGATAATGAAAATGCATTGCTCATGGAATTTGTTTTGCATGGTCTTGCTGCACATTCTTTAATAAGCAAAAAAGTAATGGAAGGTAAAATTGAGTTTAAAGATTTGATGGGAAGTATGCTGAATATAGGTACACAACATTTTAGTGAGGAAGATTTTGAGGAGGAGGATTTTAATTAAGGACTTACACAGAGGTTCACCAAGAATCGCAAAGGGCACAAAGTTAACTTTGTGCCCTTTGTTTCTCTGCGTATCTCTGTGGCATAGCTTATATAATATTCACCTCCCTCTCCAACCGCACCCCAAATTTTTCCTTAACACTCTTCAAAATTTCTTCACTTAAATCATATATCTCGCTACCTTTTGCGTTGCCGTAATTAACTAAAACCAACGCCTGTTTTTCATGACAACCTGCGTCGCCTTTGCGGTAGCCTTTCCAACCACATTGTTCAATCAACCAACCGGCGGCCAGTTTTATATTACCACTTGGTAAAGCATAGCCAACAATCGCCGGAAACATCCGTGTTAATTCGTGAAATTCGTTGCTGCTGATTTCAGGATTTTTAAAAAAACTACCTGCATTTCCAATCTCTGCCGGGTTAGGTAATTTGCTACTGCGGATATTAATAACAGCCTGCGATACTGACTGTAAACTTAATTCCTCAACACCCATCTTTTCCAGTTCTTGCTCAATAGCCCCATAAGAAATATTGAAATCAGGAATCTTATTCAACCTGTAAGTAACAGATGTAATAACAAACTGATCCTTTAACTTTCTTTTAAACACCGATTCACGATAACCAAATTCACAGTCATTTAAACTAAAGTTGACAATCTTCTTGTCTTTTATATGATATGCTTGCAGCGAATAAAACACATCTTTTATCTCAACACCATAAGCACCAATATTTTGCATAGGTGATGCGCCCACATTTCCAGGAATTAGAGAAAGGTTCTCTACCCCGGCCCAGCCCTTTTTAATACAATGCAAAACAAACTGATGCCAGTTCTCCCCTGCCCCAACTTGTACATAAACATGATGCGCATCTTCTTTTATTTCTTTAATGCCATGCAGCTCATTTTTTAATACCAGTCCTTCAAAATCTTTAGTGAAAAGGATATTACTGCCGCCACCGAGGATGAGGGTTTGTGGTTTGTGGTTTGTGGTTTGTGGTTGTTTAAATTCCAATTGTTCGCTTAATTCATTAACCGAATTGAATTTAGCAAATAGACTTGTGTAAGCATTGATTCCAAAGCTATTGTACTCCTTGATTGATATATTTTTCTGTACCTGCATATTAAATAAATATTGTGGACAAAGCTAAATAGAAATCCTTAGTTGATCCGCCAGCTGGCGGACGTCAATGAAGCTTAATAGAAATTCTAAAGTTTGTTACAAAAAAAATCAAACCCAATCTTCGCATAGCTCTTCTCCATACTTCCCCCTTGGGGGATTGAGGGGGCTTTACATTTTATCTACATCAGCAATTACCATTACGCTTTTAAAATTTTTCTCTCCGGTTACCATGTTTATATGGTTGCGAATAGCAGCCTTGTACCGCATACTCATGCCCGGTTCCTTGGGCAATTTTATCAGTATCTCCATCAGATATTGATTCCTTATCCGGTTTACAATCGGTGCCGCCGGCCCTACAATAAAATCCTTTAAATCCTGCTTTAACAACTGAGCCAGTTTTTCGGCAGCGGCCGTAACAATGTTTTTATCCTTGTGTTTTAAAGTTAGCAAAACTATGCGGCTGTATGGCGGATAAAAAAACTGCTTCCGGTTTTCAATCTCCATTTGATACAGCTGTTTGTAATCGTGTTGCTGCACCAGTTGCAAAACCGGGTGCTTAACATTAGTAGCCTGTATAATAACTTTCCCCTGTTCTTTTTTTCTGCCGGCCCGGCCACTTACCTGCTCCATCAATTGAAAGGCACGTTCGTTAACTCTAAAATCAGCGAAGGCCAATAAACCATCGGCATCTAAAATACCAACAAGACTCACTTTATCAAAGTCTAGTCCCTTTACCACCATTTGGGTGCCCACTAAAATATCCAGGCGGTGCTGTTCAAAAAGCTGAATCAAATTATCATGCGCTGATTTGCCACGCACACTATCCACATCCATCCGGGCAATTTTGTGTTTGGAGAAATCATCTTCCAGCTGCTCCTCAATCTTTTCGGTACCAAAATTTTTCTCCAGCCAGTTGTTGCTTCCGCAAGCCGGACAGGTAATTAATTTAGGATACGTACTGCCACAATAATGGCAATGCAATTTGTTACTGTACTTATGCAAAGTGAGCGACACATCGCAATGTGTACACTGCGGAATAAAGCCACAAGCACCGCAAATTAAATAAGGGTTATACCCCCTACGGTTCTGAAAAAGAATGACTTGCCTATCATTATCTAAAGCTGTTTGCATGGCTTCTTTTAACTGCGGGCTAATCATAACCTTGCCCTTTTGAGCCACCTGCCGGGTATCTACAATTTCAATTTCGGGTAGCTTGATACCGCCGAATCGTTCATTCAATTCCACCAAGGCATACTTATCATGCATGGCATTAAAATAACTTTCAATTGATGGAGTTGCACTGCCAAGTAAAGTCTTTGCTTTAAAAAGCGAAGCGTAAAAAATGGCTGCATCCCTTGCATTGTATCTGGGAGCTGGATCCTGCTGTTTGAATGAAGGGTCGTGCTCTTCATCCACAATGATGAGTCCGAGCTCTTTAAACGGCAGGAAAAGGGCGCTCCTTGCACCTAATACAATCTTTACTTCGCCGGTGCGAATCTTATTCCACAATTCAATACGCTCATTATTATTAAAACGAGAATGATAAATGGTGATATTGCCGCCGAAATGTTTTTGCAGGCGACGAATGATTTGGGTTGTTAAAGCTATTTCGGGCAAGAGATACAAAACCTGTTTCCCTTCCTTAAAATATTTTTCAATCAGTTTAACATAAACCTGCGTTTTTCCGCTGCTTGTTACGCCGTGGAGCAGACAAACGTTTTTAGTTTCGAAGGCTTTAGCAACAGCATCCGATGCTTCCTGCTGCGCAGCGCTGAACTCAAAATCAATATCAACATTTTTGGCAATTGATTTTATACGGTCTACCGAACGTTTTTCGATGATGAGGATATTTTTTTCGGCCAAACCTTTTAGCTGGGCGGCGGATGCACCTGCTTTTTTTAGCAACTCCGGCTGCGTAACATCTCCTTCTGTTTTTTGCAGATGCAGGTAAGCAAGCAACAATTCCATTTGCTTAGGTGCTCGGCTCCAATTGTTGAGTAGTTCACTCAGTTTCTCTTCATTTCCATATTCGGGATTAAGGATTACGTAGTTCTCTTTTTTAACCTTGTATTGCTCATCCATGGCTTCCCACACATGGCAAACTTTCTTATCTATCAGCTTTTTTATGAGCGGATAAACATGGGTTATGTCAAGTATCTGCTGCACTTCGGTAAGCCTTAATTCTTTTTTAAGGAGTAATGCCTCGGCAACTAAGAACTCTTCGTCGTTTAAATGAGTAAAGTCTTCGCCAATTTCTTCGTTGTAGATTAAAATGGTTTCGCTGCTGAGTTTAAAATGAGTTGGGAGTGCCGCTGCCATTACTTCACCTTCGCTGCACATGTAGTATTGACTGAGCCAGCTCCAGAGCTGTAATTGCTGCGGGTAAATAATCGGTTCATCATCCAACACATTCAAAATCGGTTTGGTTGGATAGTCAGGCTCTTTATCAAAAACCCTTTTAATGATGCCGGCATATTTTTTTTGCTTCCCAAACACAACTTCTACCCGGCAGCCGGAGGTTGCTCTTTGTAAAAATTGAGAAGGTATAGCGTAAGTGTAGGTTGTAGGAAGCGCCAAAGGCAAAATAATCTCGGCCCAAAAGCCAGATGAATCATCTGCAAATAATATTTCGTTTCCTTTGTTCATCTATTGCTCCTAAAGTTAATCCAGTCTGAGTTTATTTCTACGCTGATTTTATCCAGCTGGCTTTATATCTGATTAAAGCGGCTTCCATGGCCTTGTACACTTTCTCTCTTTACATTTCAACATCATCAAGCGTTAATCCTTCTACAGATATTTCTTCCAGGAAAATGGTTCTTGATTTGCCGGGCGTTAAAGAAAAGATGGATTCGTAATGCAACCTGTCGTATGTATCCATGAAAAGCATGGGCTTTATGGGTGTTTCTGTTTCAATAGCAATTTTAAATGCACCATCGTAAAAGCTTTTTAAAGGCTGATGCGTCATATTGAATGTTCCCTCGGGAGCAATCACTACCGAAATTCCTTTTTGCAAAACTGATTTTAACTGCGCTACACTTTTTGCTCTTTTCTCTGCATCACCTCTTTCTACCAACACAGCGGCACTGCGGTAGATAAAACCAAAGATTGGAATTTTAGCCATTTCGGCTTTGCCCAACACCCTGAAATGCTGGTTTTGAACCGAACGAAGTATCACCGGAATATCGATATAAGAAATATGATTAAATACAAAAACGTAGGGTTGAGTTATATCATGTGGTGATTCGAAGATGTTTTTGTGATACATGCCCAGCATCAACAATACAAATCTTGCCCATAGTTTACAAAGCTTATAAATAAAATTGCCGCCTTTTATCTTGCCAAAAAACGAGGAAATAACAATAAATGGTAAAATGAGGAACATAAAGGACAGGAATATGGCAAAAGCATAGATTGTATATAAGATGCCAATAAACTTGCGGAGTAATTTCATAATTAGCTTACAAATATATGCAGAAGATGGCGCAACGTTTTTCTAAAACAAAATCATAAATTTTCACATTGTATACTAAGATTTTCACTTTTCATATCAAGAATCATTAATTTTAATGTAAGTAGTTGAACAATCTTTAATCCTACTATTCCGCTATGCCCTTTGTTCGATTTAAAATATACCTTTTCCTCATTTTCAGTTTTAATACGCTTGCTTCAAGCGCACAATCTTCTGAAAATATTCACATACATTTCGACAAAGACATTTACCTGCCTGGCGAAACTATCTGGTTTAAAGTATATCTGTACAGCAATAATTCACCTGTTGCAATAAGTACTAATTTTTATGTGGGTATGTATGATGCCGGAAACTTACTGGAAGAAAAAAAATATCCTGTTATCGATGCATCCTGCAATGGTGATTTTACCCTTAGCGATACGATAAAAAGCACTACCATCAGAATCAGGGCTTTTACAAAGGCAAATTGGTTACAGGACAGTACAGCTTTCTTTGAAAAACTGATTATTGTTCGCTCAGAAGAAAAACGGATTAATGAAAATATAGCATCGGAAGAAAATCATTTGCAAGTTCAGTTTTTTCCGGAGAGTGGAAACTTTGTAGCAGGCACCAATAATTTTTTAGCTTTTAAAGCAACTTATTCAGATGGCAATACTGCCCTAATAACTGGCGTAATAAAAGATGAACTAAACAACACCGTTTCGGATTCATTTAGAACCACAGCGTTGGGATTAGGTAAAATGCAGTTTACGCCGGTTAAAGGGCATAAATACACGGCTTTATGGAGCAACAGCAATAACAAAACATACCTGACTGCGCTGCCGGATGTACAAAACAATGGAGTTGTATTACACACCGAATTGGTAGACAACACCGTTCATTACATGGTGAATAAGAACAGCGAAGACAATAACTTACTCAGTTTGCACCTGCTTGTACAAATGGGTGATGTAGAAATGTACAAAGCAGATTTACATATTGGAGACAAAATTCAATTGGTAAATAAATTTTCTGTGGATTCGATGCCTGCTGGCATTTTGCAATTCACTTTATTTGATATGAACTGGCTACCCGTTGCGCAAAGTATTTTATATATTAACCCACATACTCCGTTGCTGCCGACTATTGCAACGACCGAAAAAAGGACAGAAGCCAAAGCAAAAAATATCATAGAAATTAATTTACCCGATTCGGGGCTCACAAATCTTTCTGCATCAATAGCCGATATAAATTTTTACGACAAAAGCGGTAACCAGACCATTAAGCAAAATCTTTTGTTTAAACCGCTGGCCAATCTTAACAAGATGTACAGTGATGAACTGGAAAACGGTACTTCTACATCCGCTGCTCTTATCATGCTTACCCATGACTGGAAAAAGCTTAGCTGGCGTAATATTATCAACAGCCAGGTTCCGTCATATAAGCCGGTTGACGATTATTTGTCTTTAATTGTCAATTATAAAGAAAAGAATAGTAGGCTAGGGCAAAAAGACATGCTTAATCTTATTGTTACTGATAAAGTAAATGGCAAACAGTTTTTTAACTTATTGCCCAATAACGAAAATGGATTTAAGCAGGACGGTTTGATTTTTTACGATAGTGCAAGAGTTTATTTTGGAATAAAAAATGAGAAGGAAACCTTGGAATACCTAACAGCATATTTTAATGATAACCTAATGTTTTCCAAAAATATAGCCCCACTTAAGGCTGCCAGTTGGAAAACAGCCGAGTCCAAAAATGAGCAAACTGATTTTATTGATTCGATTTTATTCAGAAAGCCTAAAAATTTTAACGAGGAGCAAACAATAAAAGGTATTACAATAAAATCACGGGTTGTTAATCCAGAAACTGTTCGAATACTTGAACTTGATAATAAATATACTTCGGGCATGTTTAGTGGCTTAGCAAGGGGGTATCAGTTTAATTTACTGGATGATAAAAATGCTGCTTTTCAGAGCGACGTACTGAATTATCTTATCTATCGAGTTGGTGGCCTTAAAATTCAAACCGGACAATTTGGAGAAAGATTTTTATTTAGTGGAGGAGGCAAAATCATTACGTTTGTTGATGAAGTTGAACTGCCTGAGCAGGAAGGGCTAGCCTATATTCCGGTAAGCCAAATAGCTTATATTAAGTATGTACCTGGGATTGTAATTGGGTCTTCTTTTGTAAGCGACGCAGGCGCCTTATACATTTACAAGAAAAAAGGTGATGAACTTGACCCCAGTACTGCAACATTTAAGTCTACAAAATTAAAGGGATATAATTTGCCGAAATATTTTGAAAACCCCGATTATTCGGAAAAGGCTGCCTTGTTGCAACCAGATTCTAGAACGACTCTTTATTGGAACCCATACCTGAGTACAGAAAAAGACAGTGGAAAGATTAGAATTGAATACTATAATAATGATATTTCGAAAAAACTATTACTTACAATTGAGGGAATTGATGCTGCTGGTAAACTGATTCATATTGAAA
>JBKJPN010000061.1:0-5507 GCA_046595125.1 Ferruginibacter sp. | reverse complement strand
CCTCCGTCTTGCGTACCGTTTTTATTCAAATCGTACCAAACATAGTCACCCAAATTAGCCCCTGCTGTTGTCCGGCGCATACCAGCATCAACACTGGTATTAATTTCATCAGCAACTAATGTAACTGTTTGTGAAGTACCTGTTCCATCAACATCACTGTCAATATCATCGTTGGTGCCCACATTGGCTGTTACATAACTAAAGCCGGAAGGCAGCGTAAATTTAACGTAATAACTTCCTGGCATCAGGCCATTGAATATATAATTCCCGAAAGCATCAGTAGTTACGGTAGCAAGCAAAGTATTGCTCGTATTATATAACTGCACAGTTACATTGGCTATTCCCGGCTCACCAGCAGTCTGTAAATTATCGTTGTTTAAATCTTCCCAAACCCTATCGCCCAATGAACCCGAACCACCTGTTGTTGGCGTTACATTTAACCCCGCATCAATGGTAAGGTTATTAGTGCCATTTACAACAGTAATATTTGCTGTTTTAAATGTAACAGGGTCTATATCACTATCTACGGCAGTACCACCGGCATTTTTGGGTGATACCTGATAACCGATTGGTGCTGCTACTTTTATATAGTAAGTACCGGCTGGCACATCATTAAAAGCATAATACCCATTATTTGAAGTTATTGTGGAACGATACAAAAGATCACCCGCTGTGTACAGCATAACTGTTACACCAGCAATACCCGGCTCACCTGCATCCTGTAAACCATTTTTATTTAAATCATTCCAAACAAAGTCACCTAACCTAGCATAAGAGGTGTAATACATACCGGCATCTACATAAGTTACATCTGGAACAGTATTAGTTAATGTAATTGTAGCAGTAAGACCTGTAGAAAGGTTTGCATCACTATTATTGGCAACTGTTACTGTACCAGTGCTAGGACTGAATTGATAACCTGGCACCAAGCTGAAACGTATTTTGTAATTGGTACCAGCTGTACTGGTTGGCAAATTGCTAAATTTATAATTGCCATACGCATCTGTAATTGTACTTGCAATTACATTATTACTATTATCATATAGCGTTACTAAAACGCCTGCAAGACCAACTTCCCCAGCATCCTGTACTCCGTTTTTATTAGTATCAACCCAAACACGGTCGCCAATTGAGCCTGCAATATTTATAACTATACCAAAATCTACTGTCAGGTTTCCATCTACTCCATCCCCGTCAATATTTACGGCAGGTTCGCTATAAGGAGTTAAAGTAACTGCTTTTGTAAATATTTCAGTATCTGCTGGAACGCCAATTAACCCGTTATTATCATTATCAATGTCGTCATCTGGGTCTGACCCATTATTAACAATTGCTGCCCCTATAGGAAGGGTACTTTTTAATAACGATACAATATAATTGCCCGGCTTTAACCCACTAAACAAATAATTCCCAGTGGCATTTGTTATGGTAGTGGCAATAAAAGCGCCGTCAGGAATATTATCATTATTGTAATCCTCGTATAATCTAACGGTTACACCCGCAATACCTGGTTCACCAGGATTTTTAATCCCGTTTCTATTCAAGTCATTCCAAACGAGATTACCTAATTGATTGTGACAGTTTACCGGAAATGGATTTACACTTTGGCAGGTACCATTTGCAGGCGGACTGTTATGCAAATCAGTAATATCTAAACTTCCAAAAACTCCAACTGAAGAAAGCTTTACAGTTACTTCGTACCATAAATGGAAGTCCCATAAGGGATATTGTGTATTGATGCTGTAAAACTGATCGGTTACAGGGCTCGTACTTTCAAAATAATTAGGATCGCTGGGATAATAAGTCTGCAGATTTTCTGCAATGGAAGTCTTAAAACGGATAAAATCACTGGCAGCACCAGTGTACAAGGCACCGGCATCGCCGCCAATACCAGCTGCGTAATAATTATAAGGCACAGCAGATCCCGTCCTGTCTAATGCATCTAACCGAAAGAAAAGCTTTAATTGATTGGCACTGTTATAAACCTTTAATTCCACCATATCGGAATTTAATAATGCCTTTAAATCTTTATTGTGATGAGCACTGGCAGATTTATTGGTGCCATAAGTTGCGTCGTTCAACGTTTTTCCATAAGTAACCCTAATGGTTAATTCATTGGCAGCCGGATTAATGGTAACTCTGGATGTTGCCCAAGATAATGCCGGATCGCAACTGCTTGTTTCCCAACATTGGTTAATTGTGGTTTGCGACGATACGCTGTACCCGCTTAAAAGCAAAATACATATCAGCAGTAATCCTGAAAATCCTTTTTTAAGCGAAAACAATCGCATAACAGAGTTTTGTTTGATAACCAATTCTTGTGTCATAATCTTAACATGTTTAAATAATTGAATACACTTCTGGCACGTGAGTTATACGCATGCAGAAATACATAACATGTTTCGATGGGGGGGGGTCGATAATTCGCAGGAATAAATGGACTTAAATGGTCTTTGTTTTAGAGGAAATCTCTAAGATGGGATATGTGGTGGTAAGGTAATTGAGTACAAATCTAGCAATATTTTTGATTAATCCAAAAATACTACATCTTTTTTTTATTGTTATCAAGAAAGTTTATCAGCAACGAGCTTTAAAGCGAAATTTAGCTGCTCTTCAATACTGATTGATGTATTGTCTATTGTTACTGCATCATCGGCTTTTTTCAACGGGCTAATTTCTCTATTTGAGTCAATATAGTCCCGCATTTCAAGATTTGCTTTTACATCATCAATACTAGTATTGGGATTTTTTTCAAACATCTCTACATATCGTCTTTCTACCCGCACGGCAATATCAGCAGTCATAAATATTTTGAGCTCGGCATTGGGGAAAACCGTGGTTCCAATATCTCTGCCATCCATTACTATACTTTTTTGCAAACCCATTTTTTGCTGTTGAGCAACTGCAAAAGTCCTTACTTCTTTGATGGCCGCGATCTCACT
Organism: Ferruginibacter sp.; assembly: GCA_046595125.1. Taxonomy (GTDB): domain Bacteria; phylum Bacteroidota; class Bacteroidia; order Chitinophagales; family Chitinophagaceae; genus Ferruginibacter. The sequence goes on along the minus strand of JBKJPN010000061.1, from coordinate 2,565 downwards.
TACTTTTTCGGCAATTACAAGGTCCCGAATCACATATTCGACATTTTCTTCGTTTAAATAAATCTCTGATTGTTGGTTTTTAGGGTTTAATTTAAATTCAAGTGTAATATCCTCAATTGCTTTATCAACCTCGGCCGCATTCAGCCAGTTAATATGATTGCGTAAAAAATGAAGTGTGATGGCCCTGTACATGGCACCGCTGTCAACATAAACATACCCAAGCTTTTTAGCCAGTTGTTTTGCCAGCGTGCTTTTACCGCAGGATGACCAGCCATCTATCGTAATTATTATATTTTTCATTGCCGCAAAATTCCATTAATCCACACAATAATAAAAATAAAGAATTAACAATTGTATATAATTACATTACGAGCAGATAATATTTGATTGGCAATTTACAGGATTCAAGTTTTATAAAACAAAGAATTGTACATACGTATTTCCACTAAGTAACAGTGACGTTGAAAATGCGCTGAATTGCAGCACATTTTTTATAAAGTACGCTTTCAAAATCTTTATTTACTATTCTTTAAAATTAATTTCGAATCTGCACAATATTAATTTTGCTTTACAGTTAGATAAATACCCTCTTAATTCCCAAAAGCAGAAAATCAGATTAGTTTAACTGCTGTTGTTTTTACCTTGATTAAAATAAACTGGCAGTTAATCTGGTAGCTTTTAATTGGCCATGCGATAATGCCAAATTATTGCTATCCGATATTCAAGTCATTTTTAATTTAAGGTATCAATTGTTCAATTTAAATCACATACTATGAAAACCATCCTCCTCTTTGCAGGTATTTTATTTGGCACTTTATTTTCTTCAGCAGGCATTGCAAATAACGCCGGTGTTCCTACTACCAAAACGAAAAATACTTCAACGTTTTTTTCATTTATACGTGGGCATAAACAAGGTAAGAACACAACAGTAACCTGGGGAATGACAAATAATGCTGGCATCAATTATTTTATAGTTGAATGTACCTATGAGGATCCTAACGACCCGTATTCGGTTTGGCAAACAGTTGGTATGATGCCTTGTACTAATCATCCAATTTTTAAGTTTACCGACTCCCCGGTATTGCCAGGTACACTTAATTACCGCATTACAGCTATAATGAATGATAACAGTACGCTCACATCGGGCTTATTTACAATTCAAATTCGATAAGCAAATCCAATTCTCTTTTCACTTTTTAAAAGTGAACTAACTATGAAAAAAATTTTACTCAGTTTTTCCGTAATTACAATAATAACATCCGCTGCTGCTCAAATAACAATTCCGGTTATTAAAGCAAATTTTGGTGTAGATGCTGACCTCCGTGCAAATTATTTTAACGGCGCCGTAAACTCGGCCGTTGATGATTGGTATAATAACGGAACGTTAGGTACTGGCCAATATATGATTGATACAACGGGCGCTGCTGCAGTTGTTGCAAATTATACATCTAATCCTGCAAGCAGAATGTTTTCGTTTTCTAGGTTAATGAACCCACTGCCATACAGCACCGTAAATAACAGGCTTGTGCTCGATGCCGTTTTTCACAGAGATTTTCATGGTACTGATTCCACAGTATTTGCTTCGGGCAGCAATAAAAATGGAATGAGTCCGGCCTTGTGGAGCTGCCCCGTAGCACAAAACATTCCTGACAAAAATGATATACTTGATGTATTTGCACATGTTAGGCGAGCTGGGCCAAATATTAACGATTCACTCTGGTTATTTGGTGGTATTTCAATTGTAAATACAACAGGAAACAGGTATTTTGATTTTGAATTGTACCAAACAGATGTTTATTACGACCGGACAAGCAGGACTTTTAGAAACTACGGTCCCGATGCCGGCCATACTTCCTGGTTATTTGATGCAGCGGGTAATGTGTTGAGGGCTGGCGATATTATTTTCAGCGCTGAGTTCAGCGGCTCAAGCATAACTTCCATTCAGGCCCGAATCTGGACCCATCAAAGCTCGCTGGCTGTAACGCCAGTTAATTTTAGTTGGGGAGGAGCCTTCGACGGAGATGGCTCGGGTGCTGTTTATGGATATGCCAGTATTCTTCCAAAAACTGCTGGCGCATTTTATTCTGGTATTCAATCTGTAAACGGAACCTGGGCCGGGCCTTTTTCGTTGGTATTGCAGGATAACAGTGTAGTGACGAACTACTCAGCAAATCAGTTTATGGAGATATCGGTAAACCTAACAAAACTTGGGATTGATCCGGGTTCATTCAGCAGCAATCCCTGTGGCACACCATTTAGAAGGGTATTAATAAAAACCAGGTCTTCGTCGGCATTTACGGCAGAACTAAAAGATTTTGTATGGCCATTCAGTATGTTTAATTATCCGCCAGTTGATGCCTATGCAGAATTCATTTATTTTTGCAGAGTATTTCCTCCTACTACAATTTATGTTTACAACCCAAACCCCACATCAATTTATACCTGGAGCACAACCAATGGAAATATTGTAGGCAGCAATGTTGGTACTTCAATTGTTGTAGACGCACCAGGCACTTATCTTGTTACACAGCAACTGCATGCTCAATGCCTGGCCTATTCAAGAGA
>JBKJPN010000238.1:0-6444 GCA_046595125.1 Ferruginibacter sp. | reverse complement strand
AAAGTGCGGTATTCACGCTTTTTTAATTTACGGCCAACGTAACTGTACGTTAAACCTTTTTCCATTACGTTTTTGGCAACGGTGTATACATTTTTACGCTTACCATAGTATCCTTTGGCAGCTTTTAATATTCTTTTGCGGCGGGCCCTACTGGCTACTGCATTTACTGAACGTGGCATATTCTAATTTTTTTAAAGTTAATTGTTGATTTTTTTTCCGGTGGGTTTATTTCATTCCCAATAAACGTTTTACAAAATGCGTGTTAGCATCACTAACAACACCTAGCTTACGCATATTACGCTTGCGCTTTGTTGATTTCTTTGTTAAGATGTGACGTTTGAAAGCTTTTTGAAACATGATTTTACCGGTACCGGTAACTTTAAAGCGCTTTTTAGCGCTACTGTTGGTTTTAACCTTTGGCATTACATAACTGTTTTAAGTTACTCCCTACTGGCGGTTCCGAAATTACGGGACACTTGATAGAGCCTTGTGGGAAATGTCTGAAAAAGAGAGTTTTTCTTTTTCGGGCGGCAAAGATAAGGAGAAATAGCCGGAATAAGTTAGGATTATAGCAGTTTTTCAGGAATTTCTTGAATTATTCGTCCATCCCCTCGGCACCTTCAGCAGTTTTACTGGAGTTTTTTAGCATTTGATTTATTGTATCAATTTCAGTAGGCGTAAAATAGCGCCATTTGCCAGGAGGCAATCCGCTTAAGGATAGGTTCATAATACGTGTGCGTTTCAAACTTTCCACATTGTAGCCCAGCGCCTCACACATGCGGCGAATCTGGCGGTTTAAGCCTTGGGTAAGTATTATTTTAAATCGATTGGGACCTTCCTGTTTTACAAAACATTTTTGGGTTATTGTACCCAAAATACGAACACCGTTCCGCATCTTTTGAATAAAATCTACGTCGATGGGTTTATCAACAGAAACTACATATTCCTTTTCATGCTGATTACCGGCACGGAGTATTTTGTTTACAATATCACCATCGTTGGTTAAAAAGATAAGTCCTTCACTTCTTTTATCTAAGCGGCCAATGGGAAAGATTCTTGTTTTAAAATTTACAAAATCAATGATGTTTGTTTTGTCTTTAAGGTCGGTGGTGCAAGTAACACCTTTGGGTTTGTTCAACGCCAGATAAACAACATTTTGCTTTTTTTTACCGATGCGTTCACCATCAACTTGCACAACATCGCCATCACCTACACGGTTGCCTTTCATGGCTTCTACGCCATTGATGGTAACACGGAGCTGCTCAATGTATTTATCGGCCTCACGGCGACTGCAAAAACCTGTTTCGGCGATGTATTTGTTTAAGCTGATATCCATGTTGATTGTAAAAATCAAAAAGGGAAGTTTTAACTTCCCTTTTTTTATATCTTAAATGTTAGCATTAATTATTAAGATTATTGGCTGCTATTTGCTTTCTCTTTGAAAGTTTAGCTTTTGGCGCAAACATCACCAGCATTCGCTTTCCTTCCATCTTTGGCATACTTTCCAAAGCACCAACATCTTTCAGGCGGTCGGCAAATTTTAATAAAAGTATTTCGCCTCTTTCTTTAAACATAATGGCACGGCCTTTAAACTGCACGTGGGCCTTCACCTTATCACCATCGGCCAAAAATTTTTCGGCGTGTTTTACTTTAAATTCAAAGTCATGGTCATCTGTATTGGGCGTAAAACGAATTTCCTTTACCTCACTGGTTTTGGATTTCGCTTTCATTTCCTTTTTCTTCTTCTTCTCTTCGTACAGGAACTTGTTATAGTCAATAATCTTACATACCGGAGGTTTTGCTCCCGGAGAAATTTCTACTAAATCAAGCTCTTGAGAATTTGCAATTTTTTGAGCATCGTCTTTGGAGTAAATACCTGGTTCTAAGTTTTCTCCAACTAATCGTACCTCGGGTACTCTAATCATGTGGTTGGTGCGATGCTCCTGTTGTTGTTCTTTTTTAAAGCGGGGATTAAAGGTTCCCCGGGGCCTAGGTGGAAATGCCATTTATTATGTTTAGTTTACAATGTTGTTTTTGCTTATCAAAATTATTATTTTTTATGTAAGATAAGCTATTAGCAATATATTAAATTAATGTTGCTAATCCAAATTTAAAGATCTTATTATTCAGATACCCTGTCTTTAATTTCAGCCAGGATTTCCTGAACAAATTCTTCTACTAGTTTTGCGCCCAAATCGCCTTTACCTTGCCGGCGAACAGATGCTTTGCCTTCGTTCATCTCTTTCTCTCCAATAACCAGCATATACGGTACTCTGGCAACTTCGGTGTCTCTTATCTTCTTGCCTATTTTCTCGTTCCGATCGTCAATCTCGGCACGAATATCCGCTTTTTTCAGCGTTTGTAAAATTGTATTTGCGTAATCCATAAACTTATCACTGATAGGCAGAATTTTTACCTGCAGCGGTGCCAGCCAGGTTGGAAATTTACCAGCATAATGCTCCAGCAGAAATCCGATAAATCTTTCGTGGGTTCCTAAAGGTGCCCTATGGATGATTAAAGGAATTTCGGGTTGATTATGCTTATTAGTAAACGACAAATTAAAACTACGCGACTGAGCAAAATCCACCTGATTGGTTGCTAAAGTAAATTCTTTACCGATGGCACTCCATATCTGTACATCAATTTTTGGACCGTAAAAAGCACCTTCGCCTTTTACCTCTACAAAAGGAACGCCGGTTTCAATTAAAACATTTCTAACTAAAGCTTCCGTTTCGAGCCAGAGTTCCGGTTCGTTCACGTATTTCTGTCCCAGTTTTGCGGGATCATGCAAACTCAGGCGCATCACATACTTTTCAATACCAAATATTTTAAAATACTTAAGGTACATAGCATTTACCGCCTTAAACTCCTGGGCAAAATCTTCTTTACTGCAATAAATATGCGCATCGTTCATGTGCAGGCAACGCACTCTCATCAAACCAAATAATTCTCCACTTTGCTCATAGCGGTAACAGGTACCATATTCCGCAATGCGATAAGGGAGGTCTTTATAGCTCCTCTGTTCGGCATCAAATATTTTATGGTGATGCGGACAGTTCATTGCCCTTAAATAATATTTCTCCCCATCCATTTCCATGGGTGGATACATACTATCGGCATAATACGGCAAATGCCCACTGGTTAAATACAAACTTTCTTTGGCAATATGCGGCGTAACCACCCTTTTATAACCAGCATCTTTTTCAGTTTCTTTAGCCAACTTTTCCAGCTCTTCAATTATAACCGTTCCGTTGGGCATCCATAATATAAGTCCTGGGCCTACATTATCGTCCATGGTGTAAATCCCTAACTCTTTACCCAGTTTACGGTGATCACGTTTCTTAGCTTCTTCCAACATCAACACATACTCATCCAATTCTTTTTGATTGGGGAATGTTACGCCGTAAATACGAGTAAGCTGTTTGTTTTTTTCATCGCCTTTCCAGTATGCTCCTGCTATACTGGTTAGTTTAATTGCTTTGATGGCTCCTGTTGACGGGATATGCGGGCCACGGCACAAATCGGTAAACCCACCCTGCGTATAAAATGTAATTTCGCCATCCGTTAATCCACTCAGCAAATCAAGTTTATACTCATCCTTTTTTTCAGTAAAATAGTTGAGCGCATCTTTTTTAGATATCGGCTTACGAACAAACTGATTATTTTGCTTCGCCAATTCATTCATCTTTTTTTCGAGCAATAGCAAATCATCTTCAGTAATTTTTTGATCGCCCAAATCCATATCATAATAAAAACCTTTGTCAATGGCAGGACCAACCCAAAATTTTACACCAGGAAAAGCCGCTTCCACAGCCTCGGCCATTACGTGCGCCGATGAATGCCAGAAGGTAGCTTTACCATCTGCATCGTCCCAAGTCAATAATTTTAAAGATGCATTATTTTCAATTGGCCTGTTTGAATCCCAAACCTCACCATTAATTTCGGCAGCCAAAACTTTTCTGGCCAATCCTTCACTGATGGATTTAGCTACATCAAATGCAGAAACACCTGCTTCGTATTCTCTTACAGCGCCATCGGGTAATGTTATCTTTATCATATCTTTATCAGCAAAGCTTTTCGGCTTGCAAGCTGCAAATTTAACGAGTTATTAGCTATGGAAAAATTTATCTGGAATATCTTTGCGAGGATGAAAAAAATTGCACCACTTTTATTACTTGTTTTTATAACCACTTCTTTATCAGCCCAAAATTTTACAGGCCAGTGGAAAGGCGAATTTATTGATAAAAGCGCATCATATCCTGGGTGGGGCGGCGATCATTGTGAATATGTATTGGAAATAGAATGTAAGGGTATCAACGTAACGGGATATTCTTACACTTACTTTAGCGATGCCGGAAAACGATATTATACCATCTGCAAATTGACTGGCAAACTAAATAAAAGGAGCAAATACATAGAAATTACAGAGATAGAAAGAACAAAAACAAACGTGCCGGTAAATATCCGCAACTGTTTTCAAATTCATAAGCTTACTTATTTTGAACAGGATGAAGACCAATCCTTAGAAGGCACCTGGGTACCGGCACCCAATCAGTCGGGAGACTGCGGTTTTGGCACCACTGTCCTATCTAGGAGATTGCTTAAGAAAAATCCAGAATACTACACTAAAACTATTCCTAAAAAATCTGTAACAAGCCCCAAAACACCTATTGCTAAAACAACAACAGCACCGGTAGTAAAGGCAAAACCGCCTGTTGTTAGGCCAGAAACTAAGAAAAATCCGGTTGTAGCAACAACACCCGAACCTAGAGAAAACGAGGTGGAGAAGAAAACTACAACAGAAACAAATAATTTACCCACAGCACCTGTTGAAAAGCCAGCATTGATTGAGAAAAAAGTAACCGACCCCAGCTTCGAAAAAAGAAACAGCGATTTGATTAAGACTATTGAAATTGATAATGCCAGCTTTACTGTTGACTTGTATGATAACGGCGAGGTAGACGGCGACAGTATCTCATTATTCTTTAACGGAAACCTTATTTTATCGCATAAAAGATTGAGTGAAAAGCCCATAAATCTTAAGCTCATTGTAGATGATACTAAAGATATAAATGAATTAATCATGTACGCCGAAAATCTGGGAAGCATCCCGCCAAATACGGCTTTAATGATTGTGTACGACGGTGAAAACCGTTACGAAGTGCGCATTTCTTCGGATTTGCAAAAAAGCGGAGTAATCAGGTTTGTACACAAGCAAAAAAATAAGCAATAAATCTGCAAAAAGGCCGTTATAAACTCAATCAATATCTGACTTTATAATGAAAATCAATTTTACCGCCCTGCTGTTAATAGCTGGTCTTCTAACTACAACATTGTTTTCCAGTTCCTGCGCCAAGCCAGATCATAGCGCCGATTTACCTAAAGAACAACAGATTGTTGGCGAATGGTATATTGCCAGAGTGCAGCTCAGATTGTATAGCGGAAACAGTTTTATTAAGGATACAATTATTACTAATTCTCCCAAACCTAAAAACTTTGTTCGGTTTGATGCCGGTAATGGATTTGAATACAAATACAACACAACTGGTTCAAATATAGGTGAATACGCTTTTTCTGGACTTGATTCTATTATTTCTATTACGCCTGCAGTAACTTACCGGTGGAAGTTGCTCATGCTGACAAAGAATCTGCTTACCAGCTCAACAACCTCTACAAACGACCCTGCTTTCCCAGGTTTAAAAGTTGAAACTTATTATACACTATCCCGCTAATTATAAAATACATTTTTTACAGCACCTGCCTAAAAGCAGGTGTTTTTTATTGTCAAAACTTTATATTCCAGGTAATTGCAGGTATAACTGGGAATAATGAAACCTGCTTGGCCTGTATTTCCAATGTGCCGTTAAACGGGCTGCCATTTTGGTCGAAATAAACAAAATAAGGATTCTTACGGTTGTAAGCATTGTACACACTAAATACCCATTCGCTTTTCCATTTTCGTTTAATATTTTTCTTAGGCGTAAGTATAGCTGCAAAGTCAAAACGGTGATAAGCAGGCAGGCGATATTCGTTAATGCGACTGTATTCCTGGGTGAGAACGCCTCCCACAATATAGAATCGCTGTGGCAAGGTTACAGCATTGCCGCTGCCATAAACAAAAGAGGCCGACAAGCGCCATTTTTTGTTTAGCTCGTACAAGGCCACAACACTCATATCGTGTCTGCGATCGTATTTTGCAGGATATTTTTCGCCAAAATTTAAGTTTGGAAATTTACGCCAGGTCCAGCTTAAGGTATAACCCACCCAACCAGTTAGGCGCCCCTTGGTTTTATTGATAAAGAATTCGGAACCATAACTCCACCCTTTGCCAAAAGTGAAAGAATTTTCGGTATCATCAAGGCCTGTTGGGGTATACCCTTCCTCATATTCTATCTGGTTCTGCATCTGTTTATAATAAAGCTCTACAGATGTTTCGTACATATT
>JBKJPN010000004.1:0-23871 GCA_046595125.1 Ferruginibacter sp. | reverse complement strand
ATGGCACCAATCTGCCTGCAGGCAGGCAGGCTCAGGGTGACAGTATAATAAATAGCCGGCATTATTTATTAGAAAAGTATACAAATTTATTTTCCCAACATCCTTCTTTCATCTCTATCTTCTCTCAGCATAGCACCAAAATCCATTTTACGTACCATGGTTTTTACCACCATGGCAATACGTTTTACTTTGGTAGGTTCTGTTTTGGCGGTTTCAATCCATTTAGTAAAATAATTACGATGGCCCTGCGGCAGCGTGTTAAAATATTTCAACGCTTCTGGTTCATCCTGCAAACATTCCAGTAATTCGGCAGGGGGCAGTATTTGTGCTTTATCCACTTCTATCTGTACAGCAACGGTGGCTCCTTTTCTTTTGCCCATTCCCTTACGCATGGCAGCATTGATGCTCATGATAAAATCGCCGCCGCCCATGGGTACAAGAGCTGTTTTTTCAATCGCAAACTCATCCAGCTTGCCCTTTACACGGTACGATTTTTTTACACCGGGATTTAGTTTGTTGGCAATTTTGGCAGGGATGATTATATAAGTCCAGCCTGTTTTTTCGCCTTTTGTATCAAATTTTAATATGCATGTGGAGAAGTTAATCATATAGCAATTTAAAACATAAAACGGAGTTTCTTTTAAAACCAAAAGGATTTCATCAAGCTCATTATTTTTCAGTTACAAGACTCTTTTCCAAAATCATGAACTCCAGTTTTTGTAAATGCCTACCGGTGATACCATCCTCTTCAAAGGGAATTCTTTTTCCGGTATCGGTATAGCCATGGCGTATATACCAGTTTATGAGTTCGTTACGCAGGCTTATCACCGACATATAAATGGCTGTGCAGTTTTTTTGTAAAGCATATTCCTCCGAAGCTTTTAAAATTTGTTTGCCAATGCCTGCACCTTGCGCCTGCGGCGATACACTAAACATGCCCAGGTAAATCTTATTTTTATGTTGCTGTAGATTTACGCAGCCTATCATTTGCTGCTCATCATCGGTATATTTTAAAAATACGCTGTCGGTTTGCTGCATTACTTTTAGCACCATGTCTTCATCGGCACGGGTATCGCCGGCAATCAGTGCAGCTTCAGTTGTCCAGCCTTGTTTAGAGGCTTCGCCACGGTAAGAAATATTTAAAAGGCGGCTGATATTGGAAACATCTTCAGTAATTGCTATCGAAATATTATTGTTTTGAAATGGGGGCATAAGCAATAATAAAATGTACAAAGACTTGAATAAACTTAAGCCTGGTCAATAAAACTGTCTTTCATCTTTGCTAAAAGGTCTGTTGCTAACATGCGGTGGGCAATGCGAATCATGTTTTTAAATGCCATTGCGTGGGAAATGCCATGGCCAATGATTACGGGCTTTGCTACACCGAGCACGGGTACGCCACCATACTGCTCAAAGTTGAAACGGTTAAAATGTTCGTCGTTGATGTTGCGGCGGCGGCTGATATCGTAAAAACTTTCGGCTAGTTTTAAAACTACGTTGCCTGTAAAGCCGTTACATACGAGTACATCGGCTTTGGTTAGTAAAATATCGCGGCCTTCTATATTACCGATGAAATTGATTTGCTTGTTTTCTTTAAGCAGGGGATAGGTTGCTTGGGTAAGTATATTGCCCTTGCCTTCTTCTTCGCCCAGGTTTATTAAACCAACTTTAGGGTTTTCGAAATTTAAAATATGCTGTGCATACAGTGAGCCGAGTATGGCAAACTGGTTTAGGTTTTCTGGCTTGCTATCGGCATTGAGGCCAACATCTACTAGTAGGCCGAGGGTGCCGTCTTCACGGGGCATATAGCCGCCAATAGTTGGGCGCAGCACGCCTTCAATAGATTTAATGCTAAAGAGGCTGCCTACCATCATGGCGCCAGTATTACCTGCACTAATGAAGGCATCGGTTTTACCAGTGGCAAGCAAATGAAATCCTATGGCAATGGATGATTGTTGTTTTTCCTTGAGCGCTTTGGTGGGGTGCTCGTTCATTTCGATTACCTCGGATGCATGAACGATGGTATATTTTTCGACAGAGATGGGGTGACTGGCAAGATGTGTTTTTATCTGCGCTTCATCGCCAATTAAAGTGAGGTGAATGTCGTTAGGGCTGTCGTTCAGGTATTCGGCGGCACCTTTCACTGCTTCAAGCGGTGCAAAATCGCCACCCATCATGTCAAGTCCTATATTCATCTTGTAGCCTTTAAATGCAAAAATTCTAAGTCAGAAACTCTTTTAACGAATTTCGGACTTAGAATTGACACTTTGAAAAATATTATGCTTTAAGCGGAGCTTTCTCTGCTACTAACTTTCCATTGTAGAATAATTTTCCTTCGCTAACATGTGCACGATGACGTACATGTGTTTCGCCTGTTGTTCTATCAACACTCAAAGTAGGCTCGCTGGCTTTGTAATGTGTTCTTCTTTTTGCACTTCTTTGTTGTGAGTGCCGCCTTTTTGGATTTGGCATAGCTGTATTTTTTTTTTATTTTTAAACTTATTTCTAAACTCCCAAACCTCTAAACCTCTAAACTTTATTACTTCTTAACTTTCTTTTCCTTCTTAAACTGCTCCAAACCTTTCCACAACTGGTTAGCGTTGGTTTGTTCTTCCTTAACCTCCATGTCCTTTAATTTATCTAGCACTTCTTTATTGCACTGCGGACCGCCCATTTCTTCATCACTGCACATTTTCTGTAACGGAAAACTTAGCAATACAAATTCGTAAATCCAATCGCCAACATCTATATGGCTTTCGGTGCGGCTGATAAACCATACATCGGGATCTTCTTCCTGTGCATTCATTTCATCGGGGTTCTCCACCAGCTTTACCAGCATGTTGAATTCATCCCAAATATCCATGCCGAGCGGATTACCGCAACGGTCGCAACTGATTTCTGCTTTTCCACCAATTTCAAATTTAAGCAGCATGAAACTGCTTTTTTTGTCGAGCAAAAGTTTAATATTTGCCAGGCAATTGGTAAATTCAGGATCGCCTTTTTCAACAAAGAACTTGTCGTCCACCTCGTAGTTAAACTCATGAACGCCCTGTTTTAACCCTACAAATGCTATCTCAAATGTTCGTTTAGCCGCCATATGTCTGGTTTAAAGGACGGCAAAGGTAAGGTAATATTTGCAATTTTAAGGTTCAAAAACAGATTTTATGGCATTGGCAGCTATTGATTATTTTTATGGTTGATATGAAAGGTAAAAAATCGTGGCTGTTTACACTTGTACTGATAGTTATTGCTGCTGTTATACATATTTATTCAGATAATCCGGTTCGTGTGGAAAACCAGTATTCTACAGGTATTTACCCTGTTTTTGGCAAGTTTTTACGACATGTTTTTGGCTGGTTGCCTTTTAGTTTTGGCGATGTGTTGTATGGATCGGTGATTTTGTGGATGATTTGGAAGGTTGTGAAGGGGATAACAGCCTTGTTTAAAAAGCAAGTGAACTGGCGGAGTTTTGCAACAAGTGGGGGAGAGGCCATTCGTATTTTGTTCGTCGTTTATATACTGTTCAATTTATTTTGGGGGATTAATTATAACCGGGTAGGTATTGCTGAGCAACTGGGGCTAAAGATGGATAAATACAGCCAGGAAGATTTGAAAATGATGAATGAAGTGCTGGTTGAGAAAGTGAATTTGAGTAAAGCTTCGATAGAAAGCCAGCACACTGAATATCCCACAAAAAGCCAGTTGTTTGCGAAAGTGCATGATGCTTACGCAAATGCGGAAAGAATTTATCCGTTTTTAAAATACGAGCCTGTTTCATTAAAGCCATCTATTTGGAGTTGGGTTGGCAATTATATGGGCTTTACCGGGTACTATAATCCGTTTACAGGTGAGGCACAGGTAAACACATTAGTTCCAAAATTTTTACAGCCCTTTACTAGCTGCCACGAAGTAGCACATCAGCTGGGTTACGCCAAAGAGATGGAAGCTAATTTTGTTGGTTACCTGGCCGGTACGGCGTCAACTGATACTTTATTGCATTACTCTGTTTACCTAGATCTGTTTATGTATAGCAATCGAAATTTGTTTGAAATGGATTCGGTTTCTGCTAAAACATACAGAGAGAAATTGAGCCCTGCTGTGATAAATGACTTTAAAGAATGGAAGCGTTTTAATAAACGGTACCGAAACCCGATTGAACCAGTTTTTAGATGGATATACGGAAAGTACTTAGAACAAAATCAGCAACCACAGGGTGTTTTAAGCTATGATGAAGTAACAGCTTTTTTAATAGCATACCATAAAAAATTTGGAAAAATTTGATGCTGTGCTTCGGGTTTAATTAAATTTAAGTTTGCTACGGAACTCGGGATTAAAGAACAGCTGATCCTCAAAAGCGCCAACCCAGTCTTCCAGATTTTTAACCTGCTGTGCCGAAAGATTATTAAAAAAGATGGCAGATTCCATTCGGGTGCCATTCTTCAGTTGAAAATAAACCACATGGGTAAATACAAAAGCAGAGCTACCTCCCTTGGAACCGTAGTGCTTGTATTTCTGTTGAAATTCTTTTTTCTCCATAGGGTATTCCAGTACTTCGCCAATGGGGAAAAATGCTTCCTCATCTAAAACCGCACGGGTGTTGAGGGCAGATACAACTGATACATATTCTTTGGTGGTAGAAGAGGGGAAATTCTCACTCCACATTTTTTGCAATGCAGGCGAAAATTTTTCTTTGTTGAAAGTTTCTTTAAAAGTGCTGTCTTCTTTTAGATCAACATGGTTGTAATACGATTCCATGCTGTATTTTTTATCCGAGTATTTGCTGAGCGATTTCATCAGTTTTTCTTCTGATGATTTTTTGGGTATCTGATAAATAAAAAGCGAACCGGCAAGTGGAAAAATAGCGGTGTGTTGTTTTAATTTAAATAGGGAAATATTATCCTTTACGTTGTCGAAACCCAGCAGATCCATCAGATAATCTGCATTGGCATTGCAGCTGAACATCATCATGCCACGGGCAACATCTACCAGTTTTACAGCATCATCTTTTACTTCCTTTTTAGCTTTTGCGTATTCTACCCACGCCGGGTAGGCTCCTCCATCCGTATCGGGGATATAATATTTTTCAATATCCTGCAGATTTACATAGGCATTTTCGTTAACCACCGAATGAGCCGATTGCTGGGCAAATTCTATCGCCACCAGAATCATTACAGAACCAGCAAGCGGCATCAGTTTATTTTCATTCAGCCTTACAACAGCCGTATCATTTTGAGTTACATATATCGAAGCCCTGTCACGGTAGGTATTTAGAAAATTATACAGGGAGTCGGCTTTATCTGTCGCAGTTTGTGCATTGACGGTCCCTATATTCAAAAAAGCAAATAAATGTATCAGTCGGAAAATGTTAGATGGATACGTCATTGTAAGTTACTTTATAAAGCAAAATACTAAATTTTTAGTTTCGTTAAAACTTATTCTTCCACATCATGCTTTCTACGGGTTTGTTAATTTGGCCGCTGTATTTGGCATTTTTCTTTTCGTTGTACTTCACTTCAATTTCACCATCAACCGGAAAATAGATAAGCTGACCAATGGGCATGCCTGCGTAAATCTTTACAGGTTGTTTAACTGATATTTCTAAAGTCCAGTTGCCGCAAAAGCCAACATCGCCCTTGCCTGCTGTGGCGTGTATATCAATACCCAGACGGCCTGTACTGGATTTGCCTTCCAGAAATGGAACATGGGCATGGGTTTCGGTGTACTCTTCAGTAACACCCAAATAAAATTCGTTGGGCTGTAAAACAATACCCTCTTCAGGAATATCAAAATGTTCTATTTGATTGTGTGCTTTAGCGTCCAGTTCATTATTTACATAACGGGCTAGGTGTTTTCCTAGATGCACATCGTAGCTGTTACTGCCCAAACATTCACGGTCGTAGGGTACAATTTTTATGGTTTCTTTTTTTAATTCTTCTAAAATTCTGGTATCGCTCAGGATCATGTTAAATGGTTAACCGGTTAATTCGTTAATTTACAGCAAATCTAAATCATCAACCTGCAATCTAAAATCTTAAATCGTTTTCATGCCACTGGTTTATCAACAAAATATTAACTACACTACAAAAATTGCAGTATGGCATATTACGGAGGATGAAGATTTCTTTTTAAAAGAAGTGCCGCTGAAACGGGATATAAGTCACTGGCACAAAAGATTACAGCATTTGGCTGGGCGTTTATTGTTAAAGGAATTGTATCCTAATTTTCCTTTAAAACTTATTCTTATAGCCGATACAAAAAAACCTTATCTGGCCGATGAACCTTTTCATTTTTCGATATCGCATTGCGGAGATTATGCAGCAGCTATTGTAAGTAAAACGCATAGGGTGGGAGTGGATGTGGAATTACTTAATGACAAAATTGAAAGAATACAGCATAAGTTTATGTACGATGACGAGTTGCCAGTATTGAGTAAACAGTGCCCGATGCCGGTAAAACAAAGCCTTACTTTATATTGGAGTGTTAAAGAATCGGTTTATAAATGGTGGGGTAGCGGCGAAGTTGATTTTAAGGATGATATTGTTTTAAAATCGATTGTTGGTGATGCAGAACATGGGATTGTACATTGCACTTTCAAGAAAACCTATTTACTTGAAATACACTACCTGTATTTCAACAATAATTTTTTAACCTGGGTATTAACTGCTTAGTTTCGGAATCTTGTTAATGGGGTCTTGATTTAATATGGATTGCATGGATTCGTACAACTGCGGATAATTGGAACGCATCTCTCTTGGTTTTTCAAAAAATATTTCAACACTTTCGGCCCAAAATTCCTGCAGATTTCTTTCAGCATATTCGGAGTATAAATTTCTCTCTTTCGATTTTTCTAATTGATAGGCTTTATCACCGTTGCTGGAAAATCCATTGTAGTAATTTCTGAAACCTTTATCTACGTTACGTTCAACAATAAATGTTTGGTAGTATAATGCATGGGCAAGTTCATGCAGACCTACATTCTGTCCGTCCGCAGGATTTTCGTACCCATCCATAAAATGTTTCCAACTCAGGCGTATGGCGCGGCCCGATACGTTGCCTTCCAGAAAACACAAGATTGGATTAATTCTTAAAAACTCCTGCGGATGAATATGAATAAATTCAAAATGTGGCAACAGGTATTTCTTTAATCCAAACGTAAGTTGAATGGCAGCAGCACTGATGAGTACGGGCATTTCCTTAAAGCCCTTTACATCATATATTTTAAACGTTTTTTCTGCCATAAATTTTTGTACTCGATGTACAAAAATTACCTGATTCTCCAAATTCAGTTGTCGATAGTAGAGGAAACGTTTACTGAGGATGGCAGCCACGACAGAATCGGTTAAATTTATTTCATCGCCGTAATAGGTAAGGTAAGCTTTGGCGGGGCTACCGGTTTCATTGCCAGCCCCATAAGCCATACTTGGCAATGTATTAGCTTGTCTTAAACTTTTTTGGGCTTTAATTACAGTTACAATAAAAATAAGTGCTAAAAAAAAGAAGGGGGTATAATTATGGTTATAGGTATCAGTGTTTTCGACCTCTTTTGCAAGCAAGCTGTGCGTTTCTAAAACCAGGCTATCATGTTTTTTTAATGCCGTATCAAACTGAGAGGGCAGTTGCCAGGGACCCAAAAATAATTCAACATTTTCTCCACCGGGCAAACTTACCGTTCCTTTTACATTGGGATTGTAGGTTTCAATATGATAGGTAGTATCAAAAGGCATCAGGAACTTTGGTCATTGTCTTCAACATCGTTAGTACCATCCAACAAAGGAATATCACCAATAGATGCACCTGCAATACCTTTAACCGAACCATACATGCCGCTAGTGCTTATCAAAACTTTCTCCAGTTGTTTTTCACGTTCTTTCCAAATTTTTTCCATTTGAATTCGCTCTTTTGTAATGCCTAATTTCATGGCCATAAAACCCTCGGTAATTGCTTCCACTTGTCCACGAAACTCAATGCCGGTAAGGTATTCATACAGCATCTGCATTTTATCGCCCTTGCCTTCCTGACTTTTTTGAATCTCGTAAATTTTAATGATACCGTTGCGGAGCAGGTGAGCTACGCTGTTCACTTCTGCAAAATTGCAAAGCCATATGCCTTCCTTTTCACCAAAACGGTCCATGTCTTTTGGAAAAGCCTGTGTTACCAAAATGGCTGCATCGGCAGCCTGGTTCCGCTTGTCATTTTTCAGTTTGTCAACCCAAGCGTTGCTCCAAGCCTTGGTACGCTTACTTTCGTAAATAATTTTTCCGCAAACTGTGCCAGCGCTGTTGCGAATAATCTGCATACAGTCGGCACCTTCAACACCTTTGCCAACTTCTTCAATAATATCGAACGGGAAACTTTCTTTTAAAATTTCTTCCAGCAAAATCTCGGCGCTTTCGCCTTGTAACTGCATACTACCTTGTTCACTTTTTCTTTTTAATTCCTCTATAAGCTTCTGCTGCTGCTCCATCTGAAGTTTAAACTCCTTTGTTTTCAAGTCAAATAATTCCTGTTCTCTTTTAACCGCCGATTCTTCAATGTCTTTTCTTTTTTCCAGAAACCTTTTTTCTATCTGCACTTCCAAATTTTTCTGCTTTTCTTCCAATGCATTTTTATCCCGCAGCAGGTCCAGTTCTTTCTTTTGCAGATCTTGCAGTTGTTGGCTTTTTAGCTTTGCTTCTTCTTCCAGCGATTTTAATTTAGCCGCGGTTTCCTCACTGGCTTTCTTTAGTGTATCATTAACCAGTAGCGCTTTCTGCTTTTCAAATTCTTCTTCTTTTTTCTTCTGCCAGTCCTGCATTTTGGCACGCAGTTCTTTTTCCACCTCGTTTTTCAGGCTTTCATTCAGTTCAAAATGATGCCCACAACTTGGGCATGTAATCTCGTTTGCCATTTATTCTCCGTTTTGATAATAGGTACAAATTAATTAATAATATTTCGTTTGGCGCTTAAATTCCTGTTTTAGGTGTAAAAGTATTTTTAAAATGTTAAATCCATGTGAAGCATTTAATACGTAACTGAATTGCATGCCAATTCTATTCCTGTAAAAAGACCAATACTTAAAGCCTTACACAATCGATACATGAAATTTTACAATCACTTTTAAAATTTTAAATGTATGAAACAAAAAATTTCAGCGGCAATCATGCTTATAGCCATGTTTGTGCAAACGTTTCCGGTATGGGCATCAAGCCACCGGGAAGCCCCTATGATTGCGGATGATCCTATGGCCGACAACACGGATGTGTACGCTTTCAAAAGTCCAACCGATCCCAGCAAGATCGTACTTATTGCCAATTATATTCCCTTCCAGTTGCCGCAAGGTGGGCCAAATTTTAGCCATTTCAGCGAAAATGTGCGCTACGAAATTCATGTAGACAATAATATTGCCACAGCAGGCGACGATATTATTTATCGCTTTAGTTTCGATCGCAAGAATGAAGATCCCTCAACTTTTTTCAATATTCGTTTGGGAAAAGAAAATCTGAAGACAACTTACACCTTAGAAAGAAGTATGGATGGCGGAAAAAAATTCAGTACCATTGTTACCCAGGGAATTGTGCCTCCTCCAAATATTGGAGATAGGTCAATAAAATCGGGTGTAGGGTTAAATGCACCAAGTTATGAATCATTAATGACCGCAGCTATTAAGACGGCCAGTACTGGCGAAAGAGTTTTTTGCGGCCCTGTTGATGATCCTTTCTTTGTTGACCTTGGCGGTATTTTTGATTTAGGAGATGCTCCACGTCAGGGGCCAACTTACTCTCAAGACGGTTTAAAATGTTTGAACGTTTCTACAATTGCCCTTGAAGTTGATATCAGTACTTTGCAAAAAGACCACAAGGCGCTGAACCAGGCGGCCAATATTCTTGATCCAAATTATGTAATTGGTGTTTGGGCTTCGGCCAGCCGCCAAAAAATTAACGTACTTAATGAAGTTAAGAACGATAATAAAGATGATGATGCCATTAAAGAAACACATTCTGGGCCATGGGTTCAGGTATCAAGGCTAGGTATGCCATTAACTAATGAAGCAGTTATTCCCGTGGGTGATAAAGATCTCTGGAACAGGCTAACACCCTATCAAGATCTTTCGAGGCTGAGCAGATTTGGTAATTATTTTTATAATCCCGAACTGGCTTTGTACATGGATGACGCCCAGTTTGGCGGCGCAGTTCCTGCTTTTGCTCCATTACGTATACAGAAAAATTCACTCGGACAATTTGGATTTGGCAACGGCCAGAACGGTTTATATGCCCTAAAAGGCAATGCAGCTCTAAATGGTACTGCATTAAGCGAAGCCAATTTTGGCGGCTTACTTTTACCAGGTCCCAACAAACCACGTTCGGTTGATTTGTGGCCTATTTTTCACACCGGTGTTCCAAACCTGGCTCCTTATCAGTTAGCAACAGGAAAGGGCGGTAATCCACTGGCGGTTGGTAAACCATTTATCAATAATTTTTTACCGAATGGTGGCGATATGCTCCGGCTGAATATGGCGGTACCTGCAACTTCTCGTACCTCAGCCGATTTTAGTTCGGAAGGGTTGGTGCAAGCTGCTGTATTGGGTTTGCTGGATTCAAGGTATAATACTAATACCGGTATTCAGTTTATACCAAACATGGATGGATTCCCTAATGGAAGAAGGCTGGAAGATGATGTTACTAGAATTGAATTACAGGCCGTAAGCGGTGTTGTGCTGGCTGCCATTGGATTATGGTACGATGATTATAATCCTGCTACAAGCCCTAGCCCCGTTACACAGCAACTTCTAAATGTAGTTACCTACAATACGGGTGTAAGCCAAAACGATATTGCATTTAAAACAGCCTTTCCTTTTGAGCAAACGCCATGGGCAGGTACGCACAATTGCGATTGCGATATGCCGTCGAATGCAAAAGGAGGAAATTCTTTGTTCAGTTACGGACAACCTAATATTAATAAAGGCTTTGGTAAGATACTGGCGGTGCCGGATATGGTAGCAAGAACTTCTCCCAATCCGTTTACAGATAACGCAACTGTACAATACCAGTTAAAAACTCCTGCTAACATAACCATTGCTGTATACGATGCCCAAGGCGTTCAATTAAAAGTGCTGGTAAATAAAAGGCAGGATGCCGGCAGTTATACTGAGCGTTTTGATGCTGCAGGAATGCGTGCAGGCATATATTTTATTAAAGTAACTAAGGATGGAGTTGTTAACCAAACGCTCCGTGTAGTTAAAGGATAATTTACTAAAGAGGTTGCATGTATCATGTTGCATGCCATACACACATGCAACCTCTTTTATTAATAAAAGACTTAAAACTTATTTCACCATGAAACAAAAATATATACAAGGCATTTTACTGATATTTTTTACTGCAGCTGTAGGTTTTGTTGTTCTAAAAAATACAAATACATTTTCGAAAACTGCCGCATACGAACTTATGCCCCGTAAAGGGAATGATAACCAGCAGGAGTGGGTGACCGCAAAAGCAAACGTAGAGAAACTACAGTCTAAAATTAAAGCGAATCCAGATGATAGCAGGTCATTACTGGCATTGGCCAATGCATATATTACAGAGTCGAGGATTAGCGGAAATATTGCCTATTACGATCAGGCTGCCTTGCAAACTGTTGAAATTATTTTAAGTAAAAAACCGGATGATTATGAAGCGTTAATGCTGAAATCGCTGGTACAACTGTCGCAACATCATTTTGCCGAAGGACTTGCAACTGCACAAAAGGCTGTTAGTATCGATTCGAATAGTGCGTTTGTTTACGGCTTATTGGTAGATGCGAATGTTGAAATGGGAAATTACCAAGCAGCTGTTGATGCGGCGGATAAAATGGTAACAATCAGGCCGGATATGCGTTCGTATTCAAGGATTTCTTATTTACGTGAAATTCATGGTGATTATGCCGGGGCGGTAATAGCTATGAAAGCAGCAGTACAAGCTGGCATTCCGGGCGAAGAGTCAACAGAATGGTGCCGCGTTCAAATGGGCCGATTGTACGAAAATATGGGAGACTTAAACAAAGCATCCTTTCAATATAATTTAACGCTGGCGGCTAGGCCAGGTTATGCTTATGCACTGGCGGGACTTGGGCGTATTGCATCATTTGAAAAAAAATACGACAGTGCTTTATTTTATTTTGAGCAGGCTTCAACGTTGATATCAGATATCGGGATTAAGGAAAACCTTTCATCGGCATATAGTAATGCTGGCCTTGTTCAAAAAGCATCAGTATTAAATAAAGAAGTGGTCGAAGAAATGAACCGGGCTGCTAAAAGCTTAATTAAAAATCCTGATGCAGGCCATTATTCCGATAAAGAACAGGCCTATGTTTACCTTAAAAATAATAATACAGATAAGGCTTTGGAACATGCCCTGGCAGAATATAAACGCCGGCCAAAAAATATTGATGTAAATGAATTGATGGCCTGGGTTTATTTTAACAGAAACGAAGCTGATAAAGCAATTCCGTATCTTAATGCTGCTTTTGTTACTAAAAGTAAAAGCCCACAATTGCTTTGTATTGCCGGATTGATTTACGGTAGAACAGGTGATACAATAAAAGGAAAAGAAATGCTGGCGATGGGGCAGCAGAATCATCCGATTATCATGGAGTCGGTTCAAAAAGCCGTTAACGAAGCTGCTACAAGTTTATAAAAAAAAGAGAAGCAGCAGCTTCTCTTTAAATTGTGCCCGAGACTGGACCTGCCTGCCGGCAGGCAGGTTTGAACCAGCATCACGCCATTGGCGGAACCACAACATCAACTAATAAAAAAAACCTTTCATTAATTGTGAAAGGTTTTGTGCCCGAGACTGGATTCGAACCAGCACGCCCAGGTATAGACGCCACCACCTCAAGGTGGTGCGTCTACCAATTTCGCCACCCGGGCTTGTTGTTATAATTATGACTTAAGATATTCTTTTCCAATTCCTGATTTTAAATATTTTTCTTTTTCTCTTGCCTCTATTCTTGTATTAAATGCCTCTGTATAAATCAAAATAAATGGTTTATAAGCTTTGGTTGACCTGTTTTCACCCGCATTATGTTCTAAAAATCGTCTGTTTACATCATTGCTCATTCCTACATAAATGTAATTCCTACCAGTACTGCTTATAGCATAAACAAAGAACATGGTAATAATTTTTATCACTTCAAGGTGGTGCGTCTACCAATCCTGCCTACCGGCAGTCAGGTTTGCCACCCGGGCCCTAAAGTTTGCAAATGTAAGGCGATTATTTTTTTAAGACAATTCTAAACGTAGTTCCTTTTCCAGGTTCCGAGGTCTTTACATACAATTCACCTTTATGATACTGCTCAATTATTCGTTTGCATAAAGTTAAACCCAAGCCCCAGCCACGTTTTTTGGTAGTAAAGCCCGGTTTAAAAACTTTTGCTATATTTTTTTTGCTGATGCCTTTACCAGAATCGGTTACTTCAACCACAACCTGCGCTGTTTCGTTTTTTATACTTACGGTTAAGCTGCCTTTTCCCTCCATTGCATCTAGTCCGTTCTTCAATAAGTTTTCTATCACCCAATCAAACAGGGGGCCATTTATCATCGCTTTTATTTCGGTTTCGCCGTTGGTTTCAATTCCGAAACTTACTTTGTCGGGTGACCTTCTTTTAATGTAAGAAACCATATTTTCGATCTGAGCAACAATATCATTCAGTTCAAGCTGAGGAGTACTACCTATTTTGCCGAAACGGTCGCTTACTAATTTTAACCGGTCAACATCTTTGCTTATTTCGGGTACTATTTTCTCCATGCCAGGTGTTTCTTTCAGCATTTCTACCCAGCCTTGTAAAGAGGTTAACGGCGTCCCCAACTGGTGAGCCGTTTCTTTGGCCATGCCGGCCCACACTTGGTTTTGGGTAGATTTATTACGTGTTGAAATGGCGATTAAGGTTATGATGATAAAGAAGGCTACGATAACTAATTGCACAATTGGGTAGTAACGTACTTGTTTTAGGAGCGTAGATTCACCATAAAAAAGCCGGTTTGTTTGTAGACTGTCCAGCGGGCTTTTCCAGACGATGGGTTGGTTTAATTTTTTAAATTCATTTAATTTATCTGTAAGGTAATTTTTGTCGTGGTTTATTTCTACTGAGTCAAGATTTCGGTGATCCATGACGCTGTCGTTCTCATTAACCATTATCATGGGGATGTCCTTACTGTTCTCGGTAAATACCATACTCAGTAAGTTTGATTCACTGCTATTTGGGCTTGCAAATTCTTTTGTGGCTTCTGCCCACTGTTCAATTTTTATCTTTTCTTCGGCAGCAATTTTTTTTGCCAGTTGTTTCGAATAAAAAACAGTGCCGGTTACAATGGCGATTGCAATGAGGGCCAAAACGGTTCGCCAGTTAAGCAGGGAATTAAACATGCAGTAAAAATAAGGAATAACTAAGTTGCAATGCAATGGCTGCCAGAGAAATATAGTATGTTTGTGCAAAACACAATCACAGCCTAATAGTAGCAATGCCGATGAAAGGATTCATCTCTTTTCATTTCTACTGGAATTAAAATGCAAACGCCATCAGTAGCCATAATTATATTGAACTGGAACGGTAAGCCGTTCCTGGAGCAGTTCCTACCTTCGGTAATAGCATCGGTATATGCTACAAAAAAAATAATTGTAGCCGATAATGCGTCAACCGATGATTCAGTCAGTTTCTTGCAGCAGCAATATCCACAAATATCAATTATACAAAACGGCGCTAACCTTGGCTTTGCAAAAGGCTATAATGTTGCGTTGAAGCAAGTTGAAGCTGATTACTATGTTTTGTTAAACAGTGATGTAGAAGTTACACCAAACTGGATAGGCCCTGTGATTGAATTAATGGAGTCAGATGTGGCCATTGCTGCTTGTCAGCCAAAATTATTGGCATATAATAGCAAAGACGAATTTGAATATGCAGGAGCAAGTGGCGGCTGGCTGGATAAATTTGGTTATCCCTTTATGCGGGGGCGTGTGTTTGATGATTGCGAAAAAGATACCGGACAGTATGACGATGCTCAGCCTTGTTTCTGGGCAAGTGGCGCTTCGTTATTTGTGCGCTCTTCTGTTTATCATGAAATGGGTGGACTGGATGAATTCTTCTTTGCCCATCAGGAGGAAATTGATTTTTGTTGGCGGCTTCAGTTAGCAGGTTATAAAGTATATGTACAGCCAGCATCGGTTGTGTATCATGTAGGCGGTGGAACATTGCCAAAGGGTAACAGTCGAAAAACCTTTCTCAATTTCCGTAATAACTTAATTATGATTACTAAAAATCTGCCGCTTACATCTGCCATTTGGAAAATACCTTTTCGGCTGATGCTGGATGCGGCATCGGCATGGCGAGGTTTATTAAGCGGAGATAGGGGGTATTTTATCGCTATATGTAAAGCCCATTTTCATTTCATAGGGTGGTTATTTTCCAATAAAAAACAATCCGTCTTTCCAACAAAAAAAGGCGGAAAGCTTTATGGGTGTTACAATGGCTCGGTAGTATGGGCTTATTTTATTAGAAAGAGAAAACTGTTTTCAGAAATTATTTCCAGTAAATAATTATTTTTGGCTTACAGACCTTATTTTTGCAACGCAAACTATGATAAAATGAATCAGGAAGTTATAGACAACAAACACAAGGATTTTACACACAACTGGGTATCAACATCACGTTTTATCTGGTTTTGCCAGGTATTTTTAGTGTTGGCTTTTGTTTTGGGCGGCTGTTATAATTTATACACGCACAGGTACAAGGGAAAACCTAAGGTAGAAGTGCCAGCTAACACCAACTATAATCCTACTTACAAATAAAATTTTTATTGTAATACTGTAACACTTATTTTTGCACTCCGAAAAATAAATTAGTTCTTATCATTATTGCGGAAGTAGCTCATTTGGTAGAGCACGACCTTGCCAAGGTCGGGGTGGCCGGTTCGAGCCCGGTCTTCCGCTCAAAATTTATCCCGACTTGTCGGGATTTTTTTTCACTATCACACCCGGGTGGTGGAATTGGTAGACACGCAGGACTTAAAATCCTGTTCGCAGTAATGCGAGTGACGGTTCAACTCCGTTCCCGGGTACAAATAAAAAAAGCGACAAGAGATTGTCGCTTTTTCTGTTTGTAGGTTGTTGCTTATTGTTTGTACTTATATTCTACCGATCCCATTAGGCGGCCCTCTTTTGAGAAACAGCGTTCAGTTGAACGTAAGCCATCTTCATAATTATATCGCCAAGTAAAATAATAAGCGCCTTCTTTTTCAGATGATACCATTTTAGTAACCTGCCCAGCATTATTATATTCAAAGGAAGATTCGGTAAACGGGTTTTTCTGAAAACTGTAGCGGTGTACAATTTCTGATAAGCGATTTTTTATATCGTAATAATAATAATAAACTTCGGCTGTTTTAGCATTTTTTTCAATAATAATATTGCCGCTTTCATCGGCTTCAAAAGCGTAGTTGGTCGTGTCTATTTTATTTTTTATGAGAAACATCCGCTCTAGCAGGCCAGTTGCATTGTATTGATATAAATGCTGTTCAGTAACAATGCCTGCATCATCATCGGTTGCAAAGTTTTTAGTAGAATTCATTGAAATCAGCTTTCCTGCTGCATCGTATCGGTAGTCATTCGTAGTTGCACCTGCTTCCGATGTATCAATTGTTCTTTGCAACTGCCCAGATTTATCGAAATAGGACGTAAGGGTATTAGGGTACGATTCATTTGTTTCGGTATATAATTCCACTTCACTAAAATCTCGGTTTATTTTTTTCTGGCAGATGAAGCCTTCACTTACTTCACCCGTCGATTCAAATGATATTACTTTTACGCCCTTTACTTTCTTTTCTTTAAACAACGCCATCTCAGCCATCACCTGTTTATTGCTGATAATATCTGTATAGTAATATTGGGCCGTTGTTGAATAACCGGTAAACATAAAAACTGCAACTCCCAGATATATCTTTCTTATTGCCATTATTTGTTTTTTTCAAAAGTAATGCAAGTTTGGCATCTGAAATTGTGCCAGCCAATGAATAAACAGGTAAACTTTGTTATTTTTAACAAAACTAAAGCGCATTAGTGTTTATATATAAACAGTTTTGTTTGCTGAAGTTATTGGTTCAGTTTTTTTATTTCTAAAATATTATTAAGAATGTCTGTAGATAACAGTGTTACTTTTAACCGCTTGGTAAAAATCATGGATGAACTGCGTGAAAAATGTCCCTGGGATAAAAAACAAACCATCCACACCCTGCGCCAGCTCACCATTGAAGAAACTTACGAACTGGCCGATGCAATTACAGAAACTGACTGGCAAGGCTTGAAAGAGGAGTTAGGCGACATTTTACTGCATATCGTTTTTTACGCAAAAATAGGAGCCGAGCAAAATCAGTTTACACTAGAAGAAGTGATTAATGGCGTTTGCGAAAAATTAATTCACCGCCATCCGCATATTTACAGCGATACGCATGTAAATGATGAAGAGGACGTTAAAAAGAACTGGGAGAAACTAAAACTAAAAGAGGGAAAAACATCGGTACTGAGTGGCGTTCCCAAATCGCTGCCTAGTATGGTAAAGGCCATGCGCCTGCAGGAAAAAGCCAAACAGGTAGGTTTTGAATGGGATACTAAGGAGCAGGTTTGGGATAAAGTTGAAGAGGAAATTGAAGAGCTCCAAGTAGCAATTACTAATTGGCAATTGGCAAAAAAAACTGATAATGTTGACGAAATGGTCAAGCTTTCCGGCGATATGGAGGATGAATTGGGCGATGTTTTCTTCTCCTTGGTAAACTTTGCAAGGTTTTTGCAGGTAGATGCTGAAAATGCATTGGAACGAACCAACAAAAAATTTATTGACCGGTTTACCCGAATGGAAACAGAAGCCTTGAAAGGTGGAAAACATCTGCATGATTTGAATCTGGATGAAATGGATAGCATCTGGAACAGGATTAAAAAACAAAACAGGTAGAAATTAATTTGCAAAATTATCAGCTTTATAAGCGGCTTTTATTTAAAAACAGTTACCTGCTGGTAGTTGCTGCTTGGCTTATAACCTTTTCTTTTATCATTGATAACTACTGGGCGGGCAATTCTTCAGTTGGGTCGGTGCGTAAACAAATCGAAAAACATATTCAAAAGCAGGAGAAAGATTTTCATTTACTTTTAAAAGATACAAGTTTACTAAAAAAAATAAGTGAGCATAAATATAATGGAGAACAGCTTAGCTGGTTAATGGAAAAGCAATATTTCATTTACAGTTATTTTGTAAATGATATTGGTGAAAAGCAGCTTGTTTTCTGGAATAATCAGACCGTTTTGCCAACAGAATTGGTGCTTAATGCAATCGATAGTGTGGGTTTTATTAAGTTGGATAACGGATTCTATGTATGGCATAAAGTATATGCAGCAAATAACTTAACAATTGCGCTTATTCCGGTGAAGTGGAATTATTTTGTAAACAATATCTATCTGCAAAATACATTTGTTGCAGGTAAAGAAATAGAACGTAAATATGATATTTCAAAAGAACCAACAACTACTGTTGTAAAGTCAGTTGATAGACATTCATTGTTTTATCTTACTGAAAAATCGGGTAAAGCAATAGCCAAAAATAATGTATTAGCTATTTGGTTCCGTCTAGTTGCTGCATTTTTGGTATTGCTCTTCATTCACTTACTCGCTACTAATATCGCTGTTAATATGGGCCTAATTAAGGCCTTGACAATTTTATTGCCCTTGGTATTTATACTCAGGTTGCTGAGTTATTATTTGCCAGTTCCCTTAAATTTTCGACAGTTCGATTTGTTTGATCCGGCCGTTTATGGCTCAAATTTTATCCTGCGCTCGTTGGGTGATCTGCTCATAAATGCATTGTTATTTACATGGGTTGTCTTATTTGTTCATAATCAGTTGCAGGACTTGAAAGTTAGTTTACCGAAAGCGAGTAAACGATTAAAATGGATGGTACTAGCAATCGTTTGTGTTGTTTTGTTAACCGCTACTTTTGCAGCCGGGCAAATCATACGCAGTTTGGTTGCTGATTCAAAAATATCGTTCGACGTAATAAATTTCTTTACACTGAATATTTATAGCGTCGTTGGCTTTATTGTTTTATGCTGCATAGCTATTGGCTATTTCTTATTAACCCAAATGTTGGTTTATTTCATCCAGCCTTTGTTCTCCAAAAACTTTATTGGCTTTTACCTGGCAATTGCAGTAGGAGGGTTAATTTATTTAACTGTACAGATAAGCATGGCAAATGCCGGTTTCGAAATGCTGATATTAGCATGGCTTGTTATTTATTTACTGTTGCTTAACCGAGACAGCCTTACCCTTTCGGTTAAAAAAATAAATACTACGCGTTTAATTTTCTGGCTATTCTTTTTTTCGGGTACCATAACTGGTATCATCGTTTTAGAGAATAGCAAAAAAGAGTTACGCAGCCGGCAGCATTATGCCGAAACACTTGCTACAAAAACAGATCCTGTTAGCGAGACCTTATTGAATACATTGTTGACCGATTTCAGAAACGAATATCTGGCTGCCAATTTTTACCGGCTTAGAAGTGATAGTTCTAACCAGTTTTTTAAAGACAGTCTTGTAAACGGAAATTTTTCGGGCTATACCAATAAATACGATACCAGGGTTTATTCCTATGATGCATTGGAAAATCCATTGTATAACAAAGACGAAATTGGATTTAATGAACTGAATACTGTCTTAAAAACCCAGTCGAAGCCCACTAATATTCCTGATTTGTTTTATTATAATGAATCATTCGACCGCTTTAGTTATATCAGCCGTAAAACAGTTACCAATTTTGATGGAGATACGCTGGGTTATGTTTTTGTACTGGCCAATCCCAAAAAATATAAAAACGATGCGCTAAACCTGGAATTATTTTCGAAAGGGAAGGGCAACGACATAGAAAACTCATCTGTGTATGCTTTTGCCGTATATAATAATCTACAGCTTGTAAACAGTCATAATGATTACCCTTTCGCAACCAAGCTAAACCTGCAGCAGATTCCAAAAGTTGAATTTACAATCTATAAGAAGAAGGGGTATGATGAACTTTGGTATAAAGCAGGGCCTCAAAAGGTTGTTATAATATCCAAAGAGAATAATGTATTCATTGAGTCTATTACGCTGTTCTCCTACTTGTTCTGTGCTTTTCTGCTGGTTACCGGAATTTTCTGGTTAATCAATATCAGCATCAGAGCTAGATTTAAAAGAGAGCGCTTCATGCATTACGGGCAGCTCAGTATCCGCAATCAAATTCACGGCACTGTTATTTTCGTAAGTGTACTTTCCTTTTTTGTAATAGGTATTGCAACTATTTTATTTTTTATAAACCGATACGAAAACAGTAACCGCGAAAAACTAAGTCGTGTTATTCACGTAATGGAAAATGAAGTGAAGTTATCCCTGTCGGAATTGTATGCATTTAACGACACGATTATTAAAAATAACGAAGCTTATCAGGAAAACTTGGAGAAAATTGTTGGCAAAATATCAGAAATTCATGCGGTAGATGTTAACCTTTATAATTTGGATGGAGACTTACAGGTTTCGTCGCTACCGTTGCCTTATAACAAAGGGATTGTAAGCACCAAAATGGATCCTGAAGCATATTATCATCTTAGCAGCAAAAAGGAAGTACAGTTTTTTAAGGAAGAGAAGATTGGTGAACTGAATTTTGTGAGTAACTATGTTCCGGTTATTGACGAAACTGGCCGTGAGTACGCCTACCTGAACATACCTTACTTTACAAGCCAGAGTAAATTGCAAGAAGAGATTGCCAATTTTCTGGTTACCATTATTAATCTGAATGCATTTATATTTTTAATTGCTGGTATTATTGCCCTGTTTATTACAAACCGTATCACCCGTTCCTTTTCTTTTATTAGCGAAAAAATGAAAGCTGTAAATCTGGGTAAGCACAACGAAGCTATTGTATGGAAACGTAATGATGAGATTGGCCAATTGGTTAACGAATACAATAAGATGGTTGGTAAACTCGATGAAAGTGCCATTGCGCTTGCTAAAAGCGAACGTGAGGGTGCCTGGCGTGAAATGGCACAGCAGGTAGCGCATGAAATAAAAAATCCGCTTACACCCATGAAGCTGAGTTTACAGTATTTGCAGAAATCCATTGCCGGTAAGGCAGATAATATTGAAGAACTTACAGCAAGTGTTGCTAAAACACTGGTAGAGCAAATTGAACACCTGAATCATATTGCCGGAGAGTTTAGCCAGTTTGCGAATATTGGAAATTCGAAAAATGAAATTTTTGATTTAAATAAAGTGATTAATCAGGTTATTGAATTGCATGCTATTGACGACAGGTTCAATATCAATTGGAGTCCCGCAAAAGAACAGGTAATGATAAATGCTGACCGAACTCATTTCAATAGGTTATTTACGAATCTAATTCTAAATGCCATGCAGGCAATCCCGGCAGACAGGGTTGTAAAAATTAATGTGAGTGAAAAAATTAGTGCTGATACCGTTTTAATAAAAGTACAGGATAATGGAAATGGCATTGAAGAGGTTCTACGGTCTAAAATATTTACGCCTAATTTTACAACTAAAACATCTGGAACCGGCCTGGGACTTGCCATGAGCAAAGGAATTGTAGAACAGGCAAAGGGTAGCATTTGGTTCAATACAGAAGTTGGTATTGGCACAACATTCTTTGTTGAGTTACCTATACATACTTAATTAAATTCCTTTTGCTGATTTTCTGTTTTGCACAAAAGCCTCAAATTCTATTAAACCCATACTGCTTAAATTCTGTTCTTTGGTAACCATGGCTTTTTGGGCGGATAAAACGCCGAAACGGGTGTCGCTAAATCCATCAATGCTGTGTGCATCTGGGTCAATTGATATCATCACATTCTTTTCCAAAGCGTAATTAATATGCCGCCAGTCAATATCCAAACGGCTGGGGTGGGCATTCAGTTCTATAACAACCTGATTGGCCGCACAGGCATCAATTATTTTTTTATGGTCAACGGGGTAGCCTTTGCGGCTTAATAATAAGCGGCCAGTCATATGGCCCAATATTGTGGTGTAAGGGTTTTCAATAGCTGTTATTAATCGTTGCATCGCTTTTTCTTCCGTCATCTTTAAAATGCTGTGTACCGAGGCAATTACAATATCGAAAGTACCAAGCACCGCATTTGAGTAATCAAGGCTTCCGTCATATAAAATATCACTCTCAATACTTTTAAAAATCTTAAAACCGGTTAATTTGTTATTTAGTTCTTCAATCAATTGATGCTGGGCACTTATTTTTTCTTCATGAAGCCCCTGTGCATAAAATGCACTTTTACTGTGGTCGCTAATTACCAGGTATTCATATCCCTGTTCTTTAGCGGCATTGGCCATTGCTTCCAGTGTATTGCTGCCATCACTCCAATTACTATGGCTATGTATAATGCCCTTTATATCTTCGGGCTGTATTAGTTGCGGCAGGGGAGATGCTTTTGCTTTTTCAATGATAGCGACCGTTTCCCTTAAACAATGGGGTATATAATTAACACATGCCTCCTTAAAAACGGCGTTGTCATCATCTCCCGAAATAACCGAATAGTTAAGTTTTGAATACGATGTTTTAAATGCTTCAACAAATGCTGTACTGCCACTGGTTTCAAATATTTGCCTTTTAAAAGCCTCTTGGCCTGTGTAAAGGCGAAGTTTTAACCCGTTCAGAAGTTTATAAAGTAAGTTGTTGGAGGCTTCTTCCATCAGTTCGGGTGGGTTAGCCGATTGAAATTTAGGTTTAATATCTTCATTGCTGAAGTTTACTACATATTCAAGTTCATCCACAATTTCAAGCTGCCTTTTAAAAGCACCCGTTATTGCCACATTTTCGGCCCCAAAAAGCTTTTGTAAATAGGCCGTTATTTGCGGTTCTACCGCCTCAATTTGTGGATATAAATAACTTCCCTGGTTGCTTAAATAAAATTCAATTGTTTCTATAACATTCTGCTGCGTTTTTTCGCCAAATCCCTTGTATAATTTCAGACGATTTTCCTGACAGGCGTATAAAAGTTCTCCAATACTTTCTATTTCCATCTCTTTCCAAATGGTAGAAATTTTCTTTGGCCCAATTCCTTTTATGTTGAGCATTTCCACCACACCAATTGGTGTTTTTTCAATCAGTTCTTTTAATACAGTCAGTTCTCCTGTTTCTAAAATTTCAATAATTTTCTTTGCAGATGATTCACCAATGCCTCTTATCTCACTAATTTTTTCTTTGGGTGTTTCGGTTAATTGCATGGGCAGTTTTTCAATGTTAAAAGCCACCGAAGCATAGGATTTTGCCTTAAAATTATTTTCTTGGTTTATGTCCATTAATTTGCTCAAAAGCGAAAAAATGTCGGCAATCTGATAATTATCCATTTTTTGTAATTGTTCCTGTAAATGTAAGAAGAATAAAAAACAGGCTTTTCAAAAATATTATTTCAACAATTATTTTCATAAAAGTATAATCATGAACAGCAAAACTCAAAATTTAAATCTCAATCTTCCCAGTAAAATATTTTGGGTAATAAATTCAGCAGCCTGCAACAGCTTACATTCATCAGCACAAAAAACTAAAATAAAAAATCAGTAGCGGAAAATGTACAGCGTAACGGGTTAAAACAATTTGAATAGAAAAACTAGCGAAAGCAAAGGGAAGGAGGAGAGTGTTAAAACTGCCTGTGGCAAAGGGTTATAATGAAAAAGTCCCGGTAAAAATACCAGGACTTTAATGTTATTTTGCTTTTTTACAAAGCTAAAATTACTTCTTTTTTGCAGCAGCTTTCTTCTTAGGAGCGGCTTTTTTTGCAGCAGCTTTTTTAGGAGCAGCTTTCTTAGCAGCAGCCTTTTTAGGAGC
>JBKJPN010000162.1:0-4641 GCA_046595125.1 Ferruginibacter sp. | reverse complement strand
TTGCTTGAATTTTTAATAACCACCGTTCCATTGGATGTCGCACTGATCGTTCCGTTGCTTCCTCCATTGCATGATACATTGGTTGATGTAGCACTCAGGGTTACTGCGTCAGGTTCTGTTATGGTTATTGTAACAGGTGTTGCAGAACAGGTTGCTGAATTGTTTCCAGGATTGGTTGCAGTCAGCGTGTAGGTGCCTGCTGGTAATCCTGTAGCTCCAACAACGGTGGTACTTGCATTCTTTATTACCACCGTTCCATTAGATGTTGCACTGATCGTTCCGTTGCTTCCGCCATTGCATGATACATTGGTTGATGTAGCACTTAGTGTTACTGCGGCAGGTTCTGAAATAGTAACTGTTTTATTTGCAACGCAACTATTACCATCTGTAACAGTAACTGTGTAATCTCCTGCTGTTAGTGAGGAGATATCCTGTGTTGTGGCATTGCCAGGAGTCCATGAATAACTATAGGTTGATGGTGCATTTAAGGTATAGCTGACATCATCTATCGCTAATCCATCATCCGCACCTAAAGCATCAAAATCTCTCCAGCCAATCCAGATGGAAGCTCCATTTGGAATAGATAATCCAGTAATTGTTCCTGTAACAGCGCTTCTGTTTGCAGCTACATTACCATCCAAAGCTCCTTCTGCGCCAGATGAAACAGGTGCAACGAAATCCAGAGAATTTGCATCCACCCATGTACCTCCTGTTGTTAAACTTGTTGCATTTAAATTATATTGAAAATCTAATCGATCCTTAATCACACGGGCATTATTACCTAATCGCCATTGCTCACCTATGTAAGAAATAGTTATTGAAGTAACGGTATTACCGCTAGTATTGATTATTGATCTTCCGATAAATGGAGTTACAGATCCGGATTGTAATCCCCCGAATGCTCTATCGGTTGAAGATGTTTCTCCATAGCTATAAGTATCACCAGTAGCTAAACTTCCATTGTTTGCAGTATAAGTTGAATTTACAGGAATTTCCGAGAATGCCCATCCAGATGGTACAGTTGAAGAAGTACCACTATTTGCAAGACCTGTATTTGTTGGTGAAGTTGTATTAAAAGTCTCTACAGGTGAACTAAACACTGCTGCCACAATCTGAGTACCGCCTGATACTGTCAAATCAATTGCACCATTGTTTCCTCCATTGCAGGAAACATTTGTATGTGTTTCGTTGATCGCAATAGCCGAAGGTTCAGTAATTGTACCATTCGTTGTAGCGCTACAACCATTGCCATCTGTTACAGTATAAGTATAAGCCCCTGCATTCACAGTAAATGTTCCTGTACCTGAATATGAACCTGTACCACCTGAAGCGGTTACTGTAATTGTTGAAGTGCCACCATTACAAAGTATTGGTGTAAAGCTGGAAGTAGCTATCACCTGTGTTGGGGCAGCCATTGTTCCGGAAATAATATTTGAAACACAACTATTAGCATCTGTAACAGTAAAACTATAAGCAGCACCTGCGGCAACTGAATTAGGTCCGGTTCCTGTTATAGTTCCAGTACCTCCCGTAGCAGAAATTTGTACATTACCATTGCCTCCAAAACATGAGGGAGCCGTTACAACGGCTGTAGCAACTATAGCAGCGGGCTGTGTAATGGTGGCAGATACTGTTGTAGTACATCCGCTTGCATCAGTAATAGTAAAGGTTTTAGGTCCTGCAGTTAAAGTCGTTGTAGATGGAGATGTAGTATATGGAGCTGTGCCACCGGAAATATTTAATATAACACTACCACTGTTTCCTCCAAAACAAGTAACATCAGTCTGTGATGTTAACGTAGCTGAAAGAGCTGCAGGAAGACTTGTAACATTTGTTGAAGCACTTGAAGTACATCCATTGGCACCTGTGATAGTAACCGAATAAAACCCAGTAGCACTCACATTGATAGATTGAGTTGTAGCCCCGGTTGACCATATATAACTACTACCTGCTGACGCAGTAAGATTTACCTTACCTCCGCAACCGTTAGTTTGACTTATCGAGGTAATGGAAGAATTACCAACAACAGTGAAGTCATCTATCCGGTATGTACCAGAATTATTAACTGTTATTGACCATCTAAATCTTAAGTTTGAAACACCTGCTGCTCCTCCAGGTAAGTTAATCCTAGTTCCTCCATTAACTAAAGCATAGGTGCCTGTACTTCCAACCTGAGTATATGCTACATTGTTCCAATTTACGCCGTCTGAACTCCATTCAAAAGTTACAGGTTGTGTAAAGGTTGACGTAGCCCGTGCTCCCCAAAGAACAGAAATTGCCGTATTACCAATTGTTGAAAAATTGTTTGAATAAGTTAACACACCAACATTTCCATTTGATCCTGTATTTCCAAATAAAACCGCAGCTCCACCTGAGGCTCCGGTATAACCACTGGAAACAGGTGTTCCTGTTGTACCGGCCCAAGAATTATTTCCAGACCATCCTACAGGCAAGGTAGTAGTAGTTCCAAAGCTTTCATTTAAAAGATTGGATGCAACTGCAAAACTATTCACCGTAACCACTGTTGCATCTGATGTTGGAGAAGTACAACCAAGGCTTGTTACACTTACTGTATAACTGCCGGATGCACTTACAGTAATACTTGGTGTTGTTTCACCTGTGCTCCATGTATTTCCGGATGCTGCACTTGATGTAAGCGTAACAGTACCGGGTGAACAGAAAGTGGTTGCGCCGCTTGCTGAAATTGTTGGTTTCGCAGGAATGGGATTAACCGTTACCGTTATTGAATTGGATGGAGCAGAAAGACATCCAAAGGCATCTGTATAACTTACCGTAAAAGTTCCTGAGGTTGTTACACTGATATTTTGTGTATTAGCACCATTGCTCCAAACATTGCCGGTTGCAACATTGGAAGTTAAAGTAACCGTTCCGCCTGCGCAGAAAGTAGTTGCGCTACCTGCTGAAATGATGCGTGCAACAGGTGTAGTACAATTCACTGTCAATACTCCACTAACATTGGTAGTGCCATTCCAAAAACCACCACCAGTACCGCTATAACCACCATACACAAATGGTGCGCCGGTTAGCTGGAACCTGCTTGCATAATAATAAGTACCTGCATTTAAAGTTGCTCCAAAAGATGCTTTGTATTCATCGTTGTTATTACCATCCGTTTCTGCATTAAATGTTGCAGGAACCCATGTAAACGAAGGATCAGAAGGATTTACATTGGATGTACTATACCCTATCCAGGCTGTAATGTTAGGAGCCTGGCCGGAGGTTGCATCTGTTAAGCCTGCTTTATAAACCCGGGCCAAAGCTGTTATATTATTTCCAGTATTAATAGTAGCACTGGAAGGTAATTGTAAATTGGCATATTCAATTTGCGAAGCAGCAACTGTATAGGAAAATAATGTTGCACTTGAAGAGGAAGTTAAAGGTGAATTATTTGCACCGGAATTGGCGAAAATCTCATTGCCTCCACCAATATTCCAGGCACCAATAATATATCTAACGGTAGTACCTGCAGCTTGTAAAGGTATGGTTGCTTTGGCTACATCTACTACCAGCGAACCAACATTAAATGTACATGAATATCCACCTGCCAATGCTATTGTGCTCCCACTTGCTACACCTTTTGAACCCGAAGGTGTAGTTCCATCAGTAGTATAATATAAATTAGTATTCGTTGATTGAAACTGGTATTCTATTTTCCAGGAAGCTGTTACAGACTGTGTGTTATCAGGTGTTACAACACTTCTGTAATTACTTGTTCCGCAACCTGGATTGCTTGTCGTTGCTTCATGATATACATAATTGATGAACGGCACAAAGCTAGCACTGATAGTGTGATTAGTAGTAACATTAGTAAAGGTGTAAGTCCCTACCGCCCCAACCCACGAACCATCTACCAATACGTTGGCAATATAATATCCTGCATTGGCAGTAATAGTAAAAGTTTGATTACTGCCCGATGCAACATTAATAGTTCCACTGGGAGAAATTGTACCATTGGCACCTGCTGATGCAACAATAGCCGGACTGACGGTATAAGTAAAAATAGTCGCACTTACTGAAGTAGTAAAGGGAGAAATCGTAGCTCCGGAGTTGGCAAAGATTTCATTTCCGCCTGCTGAACTCCAGGCTCCAATTATATATTTAACAGTCGTACCCACAGCTTTAGCGGGAATTACAGCAGTGGCTACATCTACAACTGGCGATCCAAAAGTACAAATATAACTTCCTGCTACAGCAATTGTCGTTCCAGTGGCTACTCCTTTTGAACCCGATGGTGCTGAACCATCAGTAGTATAATATAGAGTTGTATTAGTAGATTGATTTTGAAACTCTATTTTCCATGCAGCGGTCAAAGACTGGGTACTATTTGGAGTTAATATACTCCTGTAATTATTGCTTCCGCACCCAGGATTGTTTATTGTTGCCTCATGATATACATAATTGATCTGCGAAACAAAGCTGGCACTGATGGTGTGACTAGTTGTAACATTGGTGAACGCATATGTACCTACTGCCCCAACTGAAGAACCATCAACCAACACATTGGCAATTTGATAACCGCTGTTTGCTGTAATTGTATAGCTTTGGTTACTTCCGGATGATAATGTAATTACACCATTGGGAGTTATTGTACCATTTGCGCCTGCAGAAGCAGTAATAGTA
>JBKJPN010000114.1:0-2529 GCA_046595125.1 Ferruginibacter sp. | reverse complement strand
ATTCAATTCATTTCTTTTTTGCCAAACCATAAATTGAAGACTGATGACAAGGGTGTTTTTGTATTTTTCTTCATGAAATAGAGGGATCCATTTATGTATGGAAGCAGTAAAGAATTGCGGCCACGCTGTTGGGTATGGGAAACTCATAGAACAAAACAGGAAAAAATTGTTAGTCTACAATGGTTGTCTCGCTGCTGACAACAGCAGGCGAGGGAGTTCGCAATTTGAAAGCCCAGAACAGCAATGGGGGCGAAAAGAATACCCACGGCGGAAAAAGAGGGGTAAACAGCTTTCATTTATAAAACATAAAATTATTTTTTAAGAAAATCTTTTTATACTTTGTACAACCTACTTGTTAGAGAAAAACACCAACAGGGCGCTTAAAGAGTCTGCTACAAATAATGCCGGTGTATCTGTCCTTTCAATCACGCTATGAGCTGGACTGAGGTACAGTTGTTATTCTATAAGAAGAAAATTTAATAAATAAGATTAAACACTATTTGTATGAAAAAACAATTAAGAAAAATTTTCCAATTTATTTTGTGCTTATCTATATCTGTAGCACAGGCGCAAAACGTAGCTATCAACAATACAGCAACAACAGCAGATCCATCTGCCATGCTTGATATAAGCAGCCCCGGTAAAGGTTTACTCCTTCCCCGGATGAGTACGGCATTTATTAACGCTATCTCTAATCCTGCAAAAGGCTTATTGGTGTATGATTCAATAACGAATCAATTAATGGTAAACATGGGAACCCCTGCTGCTCCCAGCTGGCAAACTATTGTATACAACAGTGGATGGGGTTTAACGGGTAACACTGGAACTACCCCGGCAAATAATTTTATTGGCACCATTGACGCACAGCCGCTCAGCTTTAAGATAAATAATATTAAAGCCGGTATAATTGATAGTACGTTGAATAATACTGCTCTTGGATTCAGGACACTGGATTCCGTAACCATCGGAACGCATAATGCCGCATTTGGATACAAGGCATTAAACAGTAATAAGGATGGGATACAAAACGTTGCTATTGGTTCTAATGCACTGCGGAGGAATACTACAGGAGCTTATAATACCGCAGTAGGTATGCAAACGCTTTTTTTAAACGTTAGTGGAGGTAGCAATATTGCGATAGGAAACGCCAGCCTTCTTTCCAATGTTACAGGCGATAATAATGTCGGTATAGGAACTGGTGCCCTATTCTCCAATACCAGCGGTAATAATAATACAAGTGTAGGCTGGCAATCAATGAATATAAATTCTACCGGCTATTCTAATGTGGCTATCGGGGTAAGGGCACTACATCTAAACTCTACCATGCCTAACCTGGTAGCCATTGGTGATTCAGCATTGTATAACAATGGCAGCGGTGCCAGCTTATTCTATCATTCTACAGCAAACACGGCCATAGGATCAAAAGCATTATATGGTAATTCGACCGGGAGTAGCAATACGGCAATTGGTTTTAATGCACTACTTTCCAACACCAAGGGGTCTTCGAATATTGGCATTGGCTTTTATGCGCTTCGTGATGACACCACAGGAGGAGGTAATATTGCCATTGGATCACAAGCCTTGCAATCAAACAGGTATGCATCAGGAAATACTGCAATTGGAGATGTCGCTTTATTAAACTCAAATGCAAATTATAATACGGCTGTTGGTCAATTAGCCATGCAGCTAAATTCCACCGGCTATAATAACACTGCCCTGGGTCATTTTGCTTTAATAAATAACTCCAATGGTTGGTACAATACTGCCATTGGCGATAATGCAGGCGGGGCATATGGATCAAATTATAACTGTACGTTTTTAGGTAGTGGCGCTAATCCTTCCTCTAATGGCTGGACCAATGCTACTGCTATTGGATACGGTGCTATTGTACCATCGTCTAATTCCATAAAACTCGGGGATAATAATGTTACCAATATATATGCAAATAATAACTGCACGGCCTGGTTAGGCCACGTATACCTGCAGGGGTATGGTGTAGTGCGAAACACCAGCAGTCTGCAACTGAAAACGCTAACCATTAATAAAACAGTTAATGCCAGTATTGGTGCTTTATCAACCATTACTATAGCGGTTACTTTTAGTGAAGCCTTCAATGCGGTTCCGGTTGTGTATGTAGGTAATATTACAGGTGGTGCAGGTGGTTTTGCAGAAGTCATCATGTCGATCGGCAATGTAACTACCACAGGTGCCACACTCTTCGTGAGCAATCCAAGAACGGGTACCTGGTCGCCCAACTATTCTGTTAATATTGTTGCTATCGGGGCAGAGTAGTCTGGTGAAAAAGGGTTTCGTGGTTGATTATTTTTGCATTGCAAGTCAATGTTGCGAAAACCTCTTTATGTTGAAATCCAAATTTCAGGCTTTCAATTACAAATAATTGCTGCCGTTGTTGGGTGTGTCACGAATGAAAAGAATGGATAGTTCTTTTCAATGTTGTATAAGAGATGGTAGTAGGCCTACCGCACACGCTGTACAGACGGGGTGTGCAAACCACCTGAAGGTGCTGTA
>JBKJPN010000078.1:0-7311 GCA_046595125.1 Ferruginibacter sp. | reverse complement strand
TTTTAATTCCAGGCTCAGTTTAATTCCACGCTCAGTTCCCCCTTTAGGGGGCGGAGGGGGTACTTATTCCACTGTTACACTCTTTGCTAAATTCCTCGGTTTATCTACATCAACCCCTTTGGCAATACCCACATAGTAACTCAGCAACTGCATCGGTATTGTACTTAGCATGGGCGCAATAATTTCATCAGCCGCTGGAACAAAAAATACATCATCGGCCATGCCGGGAATAATATCATCTCCCTCGGTTATTACAGCAATTACTTTTCCTTTGCGTGCTTTTATTTCCTGGATATTACTCACAATTTTCTCATGATAAGAATCCATAGTAGCAATAAATACCACTGGTAAATTTTCGTCAACCAAAGCAATGGGACCGTGTTTCATTTCTGCTGCGGGATAACCTTCTGCATGTATGTATGAAATCTCTTTTAATTTTAGAGCGCCTTCTAATGCAATCGGGAAATTATATCCTCTTCCCAAATACAGTGCATCGGAGGCGCCTTTATATTTAAGGGCAATGGTTTTAAGGGCTTCGGCATTCTTTAATATGGCTGCTACTTTTTCGGGAACAGCTTCCAATTCAAATAATAATTTACTATATCGCTCATCAGAAATACTGCCTTTTTCTTTGGCAATTTTTAGCGCCATCATAGTTAGGACTGCCAACTGGCCAGTGAAAGCTTTAGTAGAAGCAACGCCAATCTCCGGCCCTGCATGTGTATAAGCACCGCCATCGCTTATTCTGGCTATGGATGATCCTACCACATTTACCACACCAAAAATAATAGCGCCATGTTCTTTAGCTCTTTCAATAGCAACTAATGTATCGGCCGTTTCGCCACTTTGCGAAATAGCAATAATAATATCGCCTTTGTTAATGATTGGATTGCGGTAACGGAATTCAGAAGCGTATTCAACTTCAACCGGCGTACGGCAGAGTTCTTCAATAATATACTCGGCCAGCAAAGCGGCATGCCAACTGGTACCACAAGCCACAATGATAATGCGGTTTGCATTTTTAAAATGCTCCATATTATCCTCTATACCTTTCATGGTGATAGTACCGGCAGTTGCATCTAGTCTGCCTCTTAAACAATCATGAATGGTACTTGGCTGTTCAAAAATTTCTTTGAGCATGAAATGGTCGTAGCCACCTTTTTCAATGGCCGCCAGTTCCATATCCAACTTGGTAACAAAGGGTGTAATTTTTTCGTTACCCAAATTTTTTAAGATGAGTTCGTTGGGTTTAACAATGGCCAGTTCATAATCATTTACATAGACCACTTCTTTGGTGTACTCCAGCATGGGCGACGCATCGGAGCCCAAGAAATGTTCGCCTTTTCCAACGCCTATTACCAAAGGGCTGCCTTTACGGGCAGCAATAATGGTGTCGGGTGTTTCTGAATTAAGTAACAGAATTACATAAGCGCCCGTAACTCTTTTGAGTGCTACTCTTACTGCTTCTTCTAAATCGCATTGATTGTTTTGTTGGATATCTTCTATAAAATTCAATAGAACCTCTGTATCGGTTTCGCTGGTAAAAACATATCCTTTGTTAGTGAGTTCTTTTTTAAGCTGTGCATAGTTTTCGATGATACCATTGTGTATCATGGCTAATTTGCCACTAGCCGAAGTATGCGGATGAGCATTAACATCGCTTGGCTCACCATGTGTGGCCCAGCGTGTATGACCAATGCCCGTATTTGAGTGGAGGTCTTTTCCAATGATGGCTTCTTCCAGATCGGCCACACGGCCTTTCTTTTTGTAAACTTTTAATCCATCATTGAGTAAGGCCACGCCTGTACTGTCGTAGCCACGGTATTCCAGTCTTTTTAAACCTGTAATAACAATTGGGTAAGCTTCTTTAGGGCCAGTGTATCCAACAATTCCGCACATATAATAATGAGTTTATTTTACAATGATAGAGATTGGTAATTATTTGACTGTTAGCCAGACAATAATATCTGCGCAATTTAGCAAAAATGTACTCATTTACCCAGATTAGCTTTACTATCTGTAGGTATTACAAATCTATTAACTTAAATTAGTTTAAATAAAAAACATGCGTATGAAACAACTATTCATTCTCCTGAGCTTATTTATAATTAGCAACCTGGCAGTTGCTCAAGATGAGGTTACAAAAATATTTATAGTTCGCCATGCCGAGAAACAGACAGGTAACGATCCAGTATTAACCGCCGAAGGCAATAAGCGTGCTGGCGACTTGATGAGGTTGTTGCAAAATGAAGGTATTCAAAAAATATATGCCAGTAAAACCCGCCGAACGCAAAACACGGGTGATAGTTTGCGGATACAAATGAATATTGCAATGGCTTTATACGATGCAGATACTTTATGTGATAAACTAATCAGCGCCATTATGGAAAACCGGGATTTTGGAAAAACCATCCTGATCATTGGCCATAGCAATACAATTCCACAAATTATTAGAAAATTTGGCGTGCAGGATTATCCCTACGGCGATTTGGGTGATAATGATTTTGACAACTTGTTTGTGATAACTTATAAAAAAGAAAAAGCAAAGCTTAAGATGATGAAGTATGGCGCAAAGTCGGGAGCTTCGGCTGTTATGAAATAATTACAATAAAACACCAGAGAGAAATAGATAAGCCACTGAAAAATAAATAATAATACCTGTAACATCAACCAGCGTTGCTACAAATGGTGCAGATGAGGTTGCAGGATCAAATTTCATCCGCTTAAGAAATAGCGGCAGCATAGAGCCAGCAAGTGTTCCCCATAAAACAACTCCTAATACAGAAACTCCTGTTACCATGGCCAAAAGAAAAGTATGTGTCCCGTATAAATGCGGTTCTATATAACTCCACATATAAGTTCTTAAAAAGCCAACAAGGCCTAAAAGACCGCCAAGTACCAATCCGCTTTTTACTTCACGTTTAAAAATGGTAAACCAGTCGGCAATAGTAATCTCGGCTTTGGCCATGGCCTGAATAATGAGTGTAGATGCCTGACTGCCCGTATTTCCACCGCTCGAAATAATGAGCGGTACCAGCATGTTCAACACGAGTACTTTTTTTATTTCATCTTCAAAAAAACTCATGGCACTGGCGGTTAATAGTTCGCCCGCAAAAAGTATCACCAACCAAGGTGCCCGTTTGCCAATCAGTTTCCAGAACGGCATGTCCAGGTAAGGCTCATCGAGCGCTTCGGTACCACCAATTTTTTGAATGTCTTCGCTATACTCTTCTTCGGCTACCCAAAGAATATCATCGATAGTTACAATGCCCAACAGAATATTATTGTCGTCAATAACCGGTAAAGCCACCCGGTTATTCATTTTAAAAACCTCGCTGGCACTTTCCTGGTCGTCGGTAACATGCAAGGCAATAAAACGGCCATCCATGATGTCTTTTACTTTGGTTGCCGGTTCAGCCAAAATAAAATCTCGTATCCGGATATGGTCGAGCAATTCTCCCTGATCGTTTATCACATAAATTACATCGATGGTTTCGCTACCCCTAGCATGTTTACGGATTGTTTGAAATACTTCGGCCACCGTATTGTCCTCATATACATACACATAGTCGGGCGTCATTATGCGGCCCATACTGTTTTCGGGATAGCCCAGTAATTCCAAGGTATCCCTGCGTTCATCTGGATCTAGGGTTTTTATGAGGTCACGAACAATGCTGGTAGGTAATTCTTCTAAAAATGCAACCCGGTCATCAACCGGTAACTCGTTGAGCAGTTCGGTTACTTTGATGGACGGTAAATTTTTTATTATTCTTTTTTGGTAGGCGAGTTCAATAATTTTAAAAACGCTGGCTGCTCTGTGGATAGAAAGTAACGAAATTATTTGCGTTTCGTACTCTTCATTTTCGTAGATCAGTTCGGCCACATCACTAATATTCTGGTCGTTCAAAAAATTTTGAATAACCAGTTTGTCATCGGATGCTATTACATCTTCAAACTGCTCCTGTAATGATATTTCGTCCAGTTCCAGCGGCATCGGCACTTTGTTGTTAAATTGCAGTACTAAAGTGTCGCAATTTAACCCATTTATTATTAATTAATTGTTATGCTGAAACCTTATTTGTTTGTTGATAACATGGATGGAAAGGGGAGAGCTGTTTTTACGCATGAACGAATTCCTGCAAATACAGTTATTGAGATTGCGCCAGTTATCTCCATGCCCAAGGGCGACCGTGAACACCTAGACAAAACTTTACTGCACGATTATATTTTTGAATGGGGAGAGGAAAGTGAACAATGCTGTATGGCATTGGGTTTAATTCCAATCTACAATCATAGTTATAAAAGCAACTGCGAGTATTTTATGGATTTTGAAGTTGATACTATTATGGTAAAAACGGTTAGGGCGATTGAAATCGGTGAAGAACTTACCATTAATTATAATGGCGATTGGAATGATGCAAAGAAAGTCTGGTTTGATGTTAGTTGATTCTTTTCAACGCTTCTCTTTCGCTGAGTGGAGCAAGTTTGTTTTCCTTTACAAATTTTTTAACCCAGGCCGCATTTGTTTTACTGTATTCCCTTAAAGCCCAGCCAATGGCTTTTTGAATAAAAAATTCTGTTGATTGGATATGTTTCAAAATATATTTACCCAGTAATGCTGTATCAGTTTCTTTTTTATATTTTTTCTGAAACATGATGCTGCTGCGTTGCAGCCAGAAATTATCTGAGCGGCTCCAGTTGCCTGTTATTTTATTAATCTGTTGTGGAAACATTTTAAAATAGGGGCCAGTTAAATCGGTGGCAGCATGATCAACTGTTTCCCACCAGCTTTTATTCAACAAGACAAATTCAATCAGCTTAATAATGCCTGCTGTCCATTGTTTTTTCATGGCGGCCATCAGGTCGATGGCGAAGTATTGAAATT
Organism: Ferruginibacter sp.; assembly: GCA_046595125.1. Taxonomy (GTDB): domain Bacteria; phylum Bacteroidota; class Bacteroidia; order Chitinophagales; family Chitinophagaceae; genus Ferruginibacter. The sequence continues at coordinate 2,426 of JBKJPN010000078.1, read as the reverse complement.
CCCGTTCGGGTAACTGCCAAAGTTCTTTTACAATAATTTCCAGATCGGCATAGTCTGGCAATCCTGCTTTCATGTATGTTTTGCTGATGTTTTGTCTGTCTGCGGATTTGATTCCAAAAAATTCAAACTGGTTTCGCATGTAAGCTTTTGCACCCACAGCATTTTCGGCGTTGACAGCTTGCTTAAATAATTTTGCGACAGGAACGATATAGGGATGCATGAGCGAATATAGCAAAATAAAAAAGCGAAATCTATTTGGATTCCGCAGTATTCCGGGAAGTAAATTATTATTTTAAATTAATCCTGCAATGCAAGCTCTTCAACTTTTTCTATCAACTGAATTTCACTCATTATCCGCACGTCTTCACTAACAACCACGCCGCCGGCTTCAGTAACAGCGTTCCAGGTAAGTCCGAAATCTTTACGGTTTATTTTGCCATAGATTGTAAAACCTGCTTTGGTATTGCCATAGGGGTCTTTTACAACGCCGCCGAACTCTACTGATAATTTTACATTTTTGGTTATACCATGAATGGTAAGGTCCCCGTGCAGATCAAAAGATCCGTCGTTATCAACTGAATCAGTTTTTGTAGCGATGAATTTTATTTGTGGAAATTTTTCCACGTCAAAGAAATCAGCACTTTTTAAATGTGCATCTCTTTGTTCGTTATTGGTTGAGATGGAATCTACATCAGCCGTAAAGCTGATTTTCGCTTTTGTAAAATCTTCTCCTTCGGTTTCTGCCGAAATATCAAAAATGCCGAAACTGCCTGTAACATTTGTTATCATCAGGTGTTTGATTTTAAACTGTACTTCACTGTGTGTGGGGTCTAATGCCCAGGTTTTGGTTGCCATAATTTTTAAATTTAGAACACAAAGATACTAATTGATGTTTAAACATTGAAATTTATATTTTAAAGGTTTGTTAATAAAAAATCCCTGATGGTATTACCATCAGGGATTCAAGTTTATTTATCAGAATCAAACTATTTACTGTTCTCGAATTCTTTTCTGATGATATTGAGTGCAGCACCGGCTTTAAACCATTCTATCTGCTGTTGATTATAAGTATGATTTACATTGATGGTATCTGAAGTTCCATCTGCATGGTTAAATACCATTTGCAATTGTTTGCCGGGTGTAAAACTAGTTAAACCGATGATATCAATACTGTCGTCTTCAAGTATTTTGTTATAATCCTCTTTATCAGCGAAAGTCAAACCTAACATTCCCTGCTTCTTCAAATTAGTTTCATGAATACGGGCAAATGATTTTACCAATACCGCACGTACACCCAGAAACCGGGGCTCCATAGCTGCATGTTCTCTTGAAGAACCTTCTCCATAGTTTTCATCACCAACTACAATTGTACCTACGCCTGCAGCTTTATAAGCTCTTTGCGTACCAGGTACGGTTCCGTATTCGCCACTCAGTTGATTTTTTACATTATCGGTCTTTTCGTTGAAGAAGTTTAATGCGCCTATTAGCATATTGTTGCTGATATTATCTAGGTGGCCACGAAACTTTAACCAGGGGCCTGCCATAGAAATATGATCAGTTGTACATTTTCCTTTTGCTTTTATCAAAAGTTTCAATCCCTTCAAATCGGTTCCTTCCCAAGCTTTAAATGGTTCAAGTAATTGCAAACGATCGGAAGTTGGTGAAACGATAACATTTACAGCACTTCCATCTTCGGCCGGTGCCTGAAAGCCTGCATCTTCTACAGCAAAACCTTTTTGCGGCATTTCAATACCTAGTGGTTCTTCCAGTTTAAATTTCTCTCCTTTATCGTTAGTAAGATAATCGGTAAGCGGATTAAAAGATAAAGAACCTGCAATAGCCAATGCCGTTGTTATTTCTGGCGAAGCCACAAATGCATGGGTGTTTGGGTTACCATCATTTCTTTTTGAGAAATTACGGTTGTAAGAAGTTACAATTGAATTTTTACGGTTTGGATCGGTTGAATGCCTTGCCCACTGGCCGATACATGGTCCACAAGCATTTGCTAAAACAACGCCGCCCATCTTTTCAAAAGTATCCAAGTAACCATCTCTTGCAACCGTATAACGAACCTGCTCCGAACCCGGCGTGATGGTAAATTCTGCTTTTGCTTTAAAGCCATTCTTTGTTGCCTGTTCGGCAATTGAAGCTGCACGGGTAATATCTTCGTAAGAAGAGTTGGTGCATGAACCAATTAAACCAACTTCCATTTTATCGGGCCAGCCATTTACTTTTACTGCATCGGCAAATTTAGAAATGGGCCAAGCCAGGTCTGGCGTAAATGGTCCGTTAATATGTGGTTCTAATTCTGATAAATTAATTTCAATAACCTGGTCAAAATATTTTTCGGGATTAGCATATACATCAACATCACCAGTCAGGTGCTCTGCAATAGCATCAGCAGCTTCAGCAACATCTGCCCTGTC
>JBKJPN010000247.1:0-2985 GCA_046595125.1 Ferruginibacter sp. | reverse complement strand
GACTGTGTTTAACGCCGACCTCGTTATTAATCCCAATAATGGATGGGCATTAACAGGAATGGTAACCTGTTATAAAGCCTTAAATAACAAACCAGCCTTAGCTGCTGCACAAAAAAGATTAAACAATGCCTGGCTGCTGAAAGATATTCCTGTTAAAACTGCAGTATTTTGATTTACATTTGCGTCAAATTTTATTTATTATGAAGCAAATGTCTGTTTTTATTTTGTCTGTGCTTTTTTCAGGGATGGCCAGTGGTCAAACCAATATTAAATTAGATGAAATAAGTGAACATACCGGCGACAGTGTTACTGTTTGTGGGCTGGTAGCAGATTTGCGCTATTTTGAAAACGCTAAAAACCAACCTACCCTTTTAAATATTGGAGCCGCCTTCCCCGATAACAAACTTACTGCTGTTATTTGGGGCGATGTTCGGAAAGAGTTTAAACAACCGGTTGATGATTTTAAAGGCAAGCAGGTTTGCATTACCGGGAAAATAACAATCTTTAAGGACAAACCCCAGATTGTCATTGAGAAGCTCGAGCAAATTGTTATTCAATAACTAATTCATTAACCGACCTCAATTTACTGTAACTCCATTTGCATAAAGATACCGTTCTCATCAATTGATTCAGTTTTCAATTGAAGCACGGCATTGATGGAGGCGGCACGTTGGCTTATTTTGCTGATACCTTCTTTTTGAAACTCCTTATCAGTAACAAATCCATTGCCGGTATCTGTTATACTGAGCGTTATAACGTTGTTCTGTTCTTCTATTTTTATTTTAATATTACTGGCCTGCTCATGATTCAATACTGCGATTAGTGAATCCTGGCAAATCCTGAAAAAATCAATTTTCATTTCTTCTGGCAAGTTTGACTCATCGTAGGCCGCATGGTAAGAACAGTTAATTCCATAAAGCACTGTAAACTCTTTGCACAGCCAATCTAATGTTGCATCCAATCCAAGATTGTCGAGCATTTGCGGACTGATGGCAAATGATAGGCGTTGAATAGTCCTAATCAGTAATTTAGAAACTGCAGATGCATGATCTATTTTTTCTTTAAACTTTCCTGGCATATCAGGTGTATTATTCGCCATCCAGCCTAAATCCATATTAACAACAGCTACCAACTGAGCGAGTTCTTCATGCAGCTCATAGGCAAAGTATTTCCTGTCTTGTTCTATGTTGTTTTTAAAATGCGATGTGAGACTTTTAAATTTAATGTAGTTTTCTTCTACTTCAGCTTCAATAAGTTTGCGTTGAGTAATATCCTTTGCTATGGCAAAAACAATTTCTTTCTCTGCAATATAAACCGACGTCCACTCCAGCCATATAATTTCTCCGGCCTTGGTAACATAACGGTTGCAAAAATTGTGCAGTACTTCGCCATTAAAAAGTTTAATCCTGTTAGTTAAGGTAATCTCCCTGTCTTCGGGATGTATAAATACTGATATAGGACTGGCGTATAATTCCGCCTCGGTGTAACCTAGTTTTAGTTTTACAGCAGGATTTATTTTCTTTAAAAATCCATCTTTGCCAGCGATCCAAACAAGATCGGGTGTCAATTCAAAAAAATCGGAAACTTCAAAATCAAAATTCTGCATGGTGAACTTTAAGGTATTTTTTTTAATACTGAATTTGTAAATTATATATTGTTGCTATCGTACAATATTAAGCTAAACTTAATAACCATATAATTACCTAACGGGAATTGGTAAAGTATTGTTGCCAATTTTGAAACAACTACATAAAAAGTAGAAAAAGCATTACATATCAACCAACAAAAAAAGTGGGAAAGCGCAGCGGCAAGCTAGTTTTTGCGGTTTCAAACAGCTTCACTAAGAATTGAAAACTGCAGTAAGAATAAATTCGTGATAAAATAACCTATTAACCTCTGAGGTAATATTTTACTCCGCCGGCAGTTAATATCGAATTTCCAGACTTCATACTGCCGCTGTATTGTTCAAATGAAGAATAGTAAGTTATGGTAAATCGATCAACACTTTTTATTTTTCCGCTAAAGGCTTTATCTTCAAACGAACCATAATAAGAAAGTAAGGTTGACCCTACATTTTTTAATTTACCTCTTAGTTTTTCATTCTCGTAAGATGCATACCAGTTAATTGTATTGCGGCCGATCTTTTTAAGTTTTCCACGGTAGGCATCATCTTCATAAGATAAATAATAATCGAAGTTGATAGACCCTATTGATTTTAATTTTCCTTTCAAAGCTTCGTCTTCATATGATGCATAATACTTTAACAAAGTGCCGCCAATATATTTTACTTTTCCAACTAAAGCAACGTCATCATTTTGCGTATAGTAATCTACTCTGCCCACATAAGGTTGCAAATCGCCGTTGTAATTTTCCTGATAACCAATAAATCGGTCAAACCCCCACTTGCTGATGTTCCCATCTTTGGTAACATACACTTCTACATTTTCGGGGAGGCTAAAAGAAAAGGCATCTACAAGTCCGGTTCCTGTAATGGTTATTTTTGAAAGGCTCTGGCTAATACCTGTGCTTAAAATAAAAGCTGCTGCTATGGTAAAAATTATTTTTGTCATAAAAAACACAATTGAGTAGTGTTGGTATAAAGGTACGCACAATTCAAATAATCTGAAATATCTGCTGTTAATACTCTATCAAAATATTAAATTGCAATATGAAGCATATCGTTGTACTATTTTTTACTGTTTTATTCGCCTCCTGTAGTCAAAACAATTATAAAAATCCACACGTTGTAATAACAACCAATTATGGTGATATTGAATTAGAACTTTATCCCGACAAGGCACCAAAAACCGTTGCTGCTTTTTTATCCTATGTAGATTCAGGTTTTTATAAGAATGCGAGTTTTTACCGGGTTTTAAAAACGGACGATTTTCCAACTCCTGCTAATACCGGTATCATACAAGGAGGTATTTGGCAAACCAACCCATCAAAAAAAGCTACCCTGCCGGGTATTGAACACGAAACCAC
>JBKJPN010000165.1:0-6849 GCA_046595125.1 Ferruginibacter sp. | reverse complement strand
ACACAAAAGTACCCAGCATGATGCGGCGCTGCACTTCCTTACCAAAACCCTCGGTTCGTGTCTGCTTATAAAACTCTGTTAAATCTAAAATATCGGCCTTTGTCTGGTGCCCAAAACGAATACCATCGTAACGACTGAGGTTGCTGCTGGCTTCGGCGGTGGTTAGCACATAATACGCAGGTACCACATATTCCAGCAAATCAAAATCAATCTCAGTAACGGTATGGCCGCTCGAAAGCAGCTCATCTGCCAGCGACAAAATATTTTCTTTAATTTCCTTATCAAGAGAAGGATGATGAAGAGCTTCTTTGAAATAAGCGATTTTATATTTTTTATCTTTCGATTCCGATAAAGTAATTTTTTCTGCCTGATTTTGAATGGCTGTACTATCAAATTCATCGGGTCCACTCATAACCTCCAATAACAAGGCAGTGTCGTTAATTGAACGACTGAAAATTCCAATCTGATCAAAGGAAGATGCATAAGCTAACAATCCGTATCGGCTGATACGGCCGTAACTTGGTTTAAGGCCAATGATGCCGCAAAAATCTGCCGGTTGCCTTACCGAGCCACCGGTATCGCTACCCAAACTGGCCATACATAAACCGGCTTGTACAGCTACTGCACTGCCACCGGATGAACCACCCGGCACTTTGGTATTATCCAATGCATTCAGCACATTGCCGTAAGCCGAGTTTTCGTTGCTGCTGCCCATGGCAAACTCATCGCAGTTGCAACAGCCAATGATGATGGCATCTTCATCTAGCAATCTTTGAACGGCAGTTGCCGAATATAAACTAGTAAAGCCTTCTAAAATTTTTGAAGCAGCAGTAACCTTGTGGTTCTTATAACAGATAACATCTTTAATGGCGATAACAACACCATGCAGTTTTTTCAATGGCTGCCCTTGCTTTCGCTGTTCATCTAATTGAATGGCTTGTTGTAATGCTTCATCAGCATATATTTCGTAAAAAGCATTTAATTTTTCAGATTCTTTTATTTGCTGCAGATAATAATTTACGGCTTCAACACAGTTGGTACTGTTGCCCGCTAATTGTTGTTGATACGCTTTTATATCGCTAAATGAAAACATGGGTTGTTACTGATTCGGTTTATATACAATCGGCTGAAGTGACCCTTCAATAATAGGTTCACTTCAGCCGATAACAGGAATATTGCTCTCCTGATGTAATAATTTATTTGCTGTTGTCTTTATCTTTCATGCCTTCCTCAATTTCGGTCTTCACATTGTTCTTAGCATCATTGAATTCACGCATGCCGCGGCCAACACCTCTCATCAACTCAGGTATTTTTTTACCACCAAACATTAGTAATACAACAATAATGATAAGAATCCACTCGCTGCCACCTGGCATAGAAAGTAAAAGAATGTTGTTTAAAACAGATAGTGTCATAATTGAAATTTAGAATGCGAAGATAAACCAATTAATGCGGTAACTCGCTATTAATCATAACAAAGTTAACCGCTGTTTAACGATTGATTCAATACAGTAATAAGTAAACTAATTTAGCGAATGTAGTTTTTGCCACACCTGGCTTTGCCATTGGCAGCCTGCTCTGGCGAAATACCCCTGGCGCATGAAACCATACAGGCAACAGTAAATAAAACAACTAATGATAAGAAAATCCTTCTCATGGTAAACGGTTTAAGGTTAAAATAATTAGTCAGAGGTTTTTTTCAAGGGTATTAAGGACGAATAATTAGCAATAATAATACCAATTTTGATAATTATTGAAAAAAAAAGAGCGGAAATTTTAAATTTTCGCTCTTTTTAATATTATAAAGTATAAACTTATTTTTTAGCCACTGCTCTTCTTTTTTCGCTGATACGGGCACTTTTTCCGCTTCTATCACGCAGATAGTACAATTTAGCACGGTTAACCTTACCTACTTTGTGTAATACTACACTTTCGATATTTGGTGAAAATGCTGGGAACAAACGCTCAACACCCACGCCATCACTCATTTTACGTACTGTAAATGAAGCGGTTGCGCCGGTACCCTGACGTTTGATTACATCGCCTTTAAAGCTCTGAATACGCTCTTTGGTTCCCTCTACAATTTTATAATTAACAGTTACGTTATCGCCTGCTTTAAAATTTGGAAGTTTTGCTTTTCCTTTTGTGTCCAGTTGTTCATGAACAAATGCTACTGCGTTCATCATTGTTATCGTTTTTTTACGGACGGCAAAGGTAGGGGAAAGATTTGAGTTATGAGTTATGAGTTTTGAGTTTTTTTTTGGAATAACGCAGAATATTTTAGGAAACTGCATAAACCACGGCAAAACACAAGGAATGATGACCAAAGATATAAAGTTGAACGGAGCGTCGCCAATGAAGTTCAATCAAGGTTATGCGGCTGGTTACAAAAAAGGAAGTCAAGTTTTAAAACTTGACTTCCTTACTCTATATACTTAGTAATTAATACTATCTGGCTACGTTTACCGACCGCTTTTCTCTAATCACGGTTACTTTTATCTGCCCAGGGAAAGTCATTTCTGTTTGAATCTTTTGGGCTATTTCAAAACTCAGCTTGTCGCTTTCGCCATCGGTAACTTTATCAGCTTCTACAATTACCCTTAACTCACGGCCAGCCTGTATGGCATAGGCTTTTTCAACACCGGTGTAGGCCATAGCCAGGTTTTCCAGATCTTTAATACGCTGAATGTATTGCTGCATAATCTCACGCCTTGCACCTGGCCTTGCGCCGCTAATGGCATCACAAGCCTGAATGATGGGGGAGATGACATACTGCATTTCCATTTCATCGTGGTGAGCGCCAATCGCATTTACTACGGCAGGGTTTTCACCATATTTTTCAGCCAGTTTTGCACCAAGTAAAGCATGACTTAATTCTGTTTCCTCATCGGGTACTTTTCCAATATCGTGTAGCAAACCAGCTCTTTTAGCAAGCTTTGCATTCATGCCTAGTTCTGCAGCCATGATAGCACAAAGGTTTGCCGTTTCACGACTGTGCATTAACAGGTTTTGTCCGTAAGATGAGCGGAAACGCATACGTCCCACCATTCTTATCAGTTCTTTATGTAAACCATGAACGCCCAACTCCATGGCGGTACGCTCACCAATTTCCATTACCTGGTCGTCAATTTGTTTTTTAGTTTTTTCAACCACTTCTTCAATACGTGCCGGATGAATACGACCATCGCTTACCAAGCGCTGCAACGATAAACGTGCAATCTCTCTGCGTAGTGGGTCGAAAGAAGAAAGAACGATTGCTTCGGGGGTATCATCTACAATCAAATCTACGCCGGTAGCGGCTTCTATGGCACGGATGTTACGTCCCTCACGGCCAATGATAGAACCTTTTATTTCGTCGCTCTCTAAATTAAATACGGTAATAGCGTTTTCAATGGCCGCTTCGGCAGCGGTACGCTGTATGGTTTGAATAACTATTTTACGGGCTTCTTTAGTGGCCTTTAATTTAGCATCCTCAATAATTTCCTGCTGAATAACCAGCGCCTTGGTATTGGCTTCCTGCCTTAAGCTTTCAATAAGTTGTGCCTTGGCATCTTCGGCACTAAGACCGGCAACTTTTTCCAAGCGGCGAATATGCTCTTCCTGGTGTTTCTCCAGTTCGGTACGTTTGTTATTTACAATTTCCGTCTGCCTGTTTAGATTTTCCTTAATGGCTTCGTTTTCCTTCATCTGTTTTTCCAGATTCTGGTCCTTTTGATTTAAGGATTGCTCTTTTTGCTTAATACGGTTTTCGCTTTCAGATAATTTCTGAGTACGTTGCATTACATCACGGTCGTGATCGCTTTTAAGCTGCACAAAATTCTCTTTGGCTTCTAGAAGCTTTTCCTTTTTAAGGGTTTCGGCTTGTAATTTTCCGTCTGCGATGATTTTTTGAGCCTGCTGTTCGGCTTCGGCGACTTGATTTTGCGTGTTTTTGGCAAATACAAGTTTACCCAGTATGATGCCCAATATCAACGCAACTGCGCCAATGATGACATAAATTATAATCGGATCCATTGATTGTTTCTGTTTTAAATCGGTTCAAAATAGTCCCGATAGCTATCGGGATAACCCCTCTTTTATCCATATAGATGTTAAATGAGATGTTTAATTAACGAAGATAAGTAATTTGTGTGTAGAAAATTTAGCTGAGGCGATAAAGCTGCGTAGATGGTAGTTCCTTATTTCACTTTATCCAACTGCTGCTCAATCTTACTAAGTACTTCCGAAAATTCTTTTTCCAGGGCGGGGTTATTGTCGGAGGTTGATTGCGTTGCGTACCAAATCATCACCATGGCAACATAATCCTGCATATCCTTGCCGGAAAACTGGGTTTTAAATTCAATGATTTTATCATTGATGGTTTTAAGGGTGCGGCGGATGGCTTCCTCATCTTTGGGGTTGGTTTTGATGCGGTAAGTGCGGTCGCCAATTACAATATTGATGGGGATTAGATCTGTCATGATTATTCACTTAATATACCAATACATTTATCAATTTCACGAATGTATTGGCTGATGTTTTTTTCAAATGATTTTTTATCTGCTGCGTTCATATTGCCTGTGGCAGCTTTAAGAATGCTAACTTGTTCTTGTAGTACGTTTATAACCTGAGCGTCTTTTTCTTTGGCTGCTTTTAGTTCTTCAATGAGTTTGTTTTGGCGCTGGTTGTCTTTTTGTATATGCTGATAATTCTTCAGCAGTTGCTGAAGTTTATCGTTAATACGTTTGATATTTTGTTCTAAGTCACTCATAAAACCCCCTCCGCCCCCTGAAGGGGGAACTAAGAGTATGATTTTTTAAATTCTTTTCATTATTCAAATAAATTGTTCTTCGCTATAATCTTCGCATTTCCCCCTTCAGGTTCTTTGAAAAAGAACGAACGTAGTTCTAGGGGGTATTATTTTCTAATCTCCGCACCCAATTCTTTTTCGTAAGCCGCTACTATTTTATTCATCATGCCATCAATCTCTTTGTCGGTCATAGTTTTTTCTTCGTCTAAAAAAGTAAAACTAATGGCCATTGATTTTTTACCGGTGCCAATCTTTTCACTTTCAAATATATCGAACAAACTTACATTGGTTAATTTATTTATTTTAATCGCCTGCGTGGCTTTCTCAACAGCATCGTAAGGTAAAGCCTTGTTAACAATAATGGCCAAATCACGCTGTACCGCTGGGTATTTGGAGACTTCTTTGTATTGTAGGCGATTTTTTTTGTTAAGTGCAAGCAGTTTATCCCAGTTTAAATCGGCATAAAACACAGGCTGTTTAATATCAAAAGTTGCTGCTCTAGATTCGCTAATGATTCCGATTTGTGCAACAGATTCATTTTTTACAAAAGCCTGCACGCAATTCGATAGGGAGCTATTTTCAAAAGCGGCATATTTATCAACGGTTAATCCTAATATCGAAATCACTTTTTCAAAAGCAGCTTTTAAAAAATAAAAATCTGTTTTTTCGGCTTTCGCTTTCCAGCCATCTGCTGTTTTGTTGCCGGTAATATAAATAGCCAGGTGATTATTTTCAATATAATTACCTGTTTCATTAACCGCGTAGGTTTTACCGAACTCAAAAAATTTAAGGTCAGTATTTTTTCTGTTTAGGTTATAGGCAACAGAAGCCAAACCTGTTTCCATCATGCCTGGGCGCAGAATATTTAGCTCCTCACTCAGGTTGTTAATCATCTTTACCGTGCTTTTCAAAATATCATCGCTGTAATGCGCACTATTGGTAATAGAGTTGGTAAATATCTCCTGAAAGCCAGAACCGGCAAGGTATTCAGCGGTTCTTTCGGAATAGGCAGCCTCATGCGCCAGTGTTTCCACCGAAGGGGCAATGGTTATCATAGAAGGTATTTCTACATTATCCAAACCATCTATCCGCATAATTTCTTCCACAATATCGGCTCCAATATTGATATCGGGTTTGCTGAAGGGAACTTTAAAACGCATTTCGTCATCACCTTCTTTTATTAGCTCAAAACCCAGACTGTGCAAAATGTTCTTAACCGTATCGCCATGGTAATTTTTACCGCTTAATTTTTTAAGGTAGTGATATTTTAAAGCTACTTCGGTTTTTTCTTTTGGCGCAGGATATATATCAATAATATCGCTGGCAATTTCGCCGCCGGCAATTTCTTTTATGAGCATAGCTGCTCGCTTCAACACGTTTACGGTATTGCTGATGTCAACGCCTTTTTCAAAACGAGTGGCCGCATCGGTGCGCAAACCATGTCGCAAAGATGTTTTACGAATGGTTGTTGGATTAAACCAGGCGCTCTCCAGAAAAATACTTTTTGTTGCCGCTGTTACACCGCTGTGCATGCCGCCATATACACCGCCAATACACATTGGCGCTTCTGCATTGCAAATCATTAAATCTTCGGCCGATAATTTTCTTTCTTTTTCATCCAACGTAACGAAAGGCGTTGCCTCAGGTAAGTTTTTAACAATCACTTTATTGCCTGCAATGGCTGCCGCATCAAAAGCATGCAGGGGCTGGCCGGTTTCATGCAAAATAAAATTAGTAATATCAACGATATTGTTGATTGGTTTTAAACCAATGCTTTTTAGCTTTTGTTGCAACCAGTCGGGGCTTTCGGCAATGGTAACACCTTCAATACTAACACCGGCATAACGTTGACAGGCTTCGGCATTTTCAATAACCACTTCCATTTGCAGGCCTTGATTATCGGGTTTAAACCCGATAGCTATCGGGTTATTTTTAAACGGCGATTTTACATGTGTGTCTTTTTTGTTGTGATGACTCAGGTATGCACAAACATCCCGGGCCACCCCCAGATGACTCATGGCGTCAATGCGGTTTGGCGTAAGTCCAATCTCAATAATATA
>JBKJPN010000145.1:0-7221 GCA_046595125.1 Ferruginibacter sp. | reverse complement strand
CTGGTTTGATAAATGGGAACACTGATTGCTCCTGTTAATGGATCTACGGGAATGCTGTGGATCAGTTCTGTTGCGTTGCTCATCTTGTTGTTTTTTAGATTGATGAATGATTGTTATACAGGTTCTGTACTTCCGATAGCTATCGGAACACTTAGCAAGTGAGCAACCTTATCGGAGGAGGGAGTTTAATTCTGTTGTTCTCGACTACGCTCGAACATTGCGAAGTATCTTCGACTTCGCTCAGAATTAAAAAAGCTCATCCGACAAATCAGATGAGCTTTTAATATTTTGAAAGTATTTTTTTAAGCTTTGAATCTGACTTATCTGTCCCAAAATTAATTGAGATGGAATTGGCACCTTTCTTCGAAATAAATCGAAGTAGGTTGTCAAGGTTTCATCGGGCCATTACCCTCTACCTTTCTTGATAAGTGATATTAAAGAACTTGCCTACCGTTAGGAAGGCTGGTACAAATATACAGGGGGAAATTTCAAACCACCAAATAAAAATTTGAAAAATATTTTCTAGCAGATGCAAAAGCCTTTGCAATAAAGGGTTTTAGCCTATAAAATTATTCTATATTCTTCTTCATCCAGTCACCTTGAGAAGAGGCCAAATACTCGGAACTAACTTTTTCTGCAATTTTTTCCTGTCCCTTGATGATTGATTTGGTGACCATACTATGCTCAATTACTTCATCTTCTTTCATGCCCATCATTTTCATGAGTGGTATCAGTTTGTCGCTTCCAAAATGTTTAAATAATGGTTCGTCCATTGCACTGTACACAATAATCTTTTCAGCAGTCCAGTCTTTAATCAATTCCAGCTCTTTGGCATGCAAGGGATAATGCTCTGTAAATACCGGCGTTTTGGTTTGAATTAGTTGATTGTTTTTGAATCGTGCAATCACTACACGGCTTATATCAATACCTTGTTTGAGAAAAAAATCTTTGAATTTTTCAGCCGTTTCATCAAACCAGCAGATGAATATAGTATCGGGCTCTTTTCTGGCTAATTCGGCACAGGCATTCATTTTAGCCGTGCTGTTTACATAGGCCCTGTCAATAAACACATGGTTGTCATCACCCGCATCTTTCTTTCCAAATAAATTAAATAACATACATAAAATTGAATAGCAAATTTACTGAACAATACGCCTTGCAACAAATCAACATTCATTTTGTTTGTATCTTTAACGCAAGTAAGTACACATGGCGAAAGTAAAGAAGGTTTTGGCAGAAGAACCTATTCAAAAAGATTTTATTGAAGTATTTGGTGCTAGGGAACACAACCTGAAGAATATTGATATTAAAATTCCTAAGAACAAACTGGTAGTTTTTACCGGGGTGAGTGGCAGTGGTAAATCTTCGCTGGCCTTTGATACCATTTACAATGAGGGTCAGCGCCGTTACATGGAAAGTTTTAGTGCTTATGCCCGTCAGTTTGTGGGAGATATGGAGCGGCCTGATGTAGATAAGATCACGGGTTTATCTCCGGTAATTTCTATTGAACAAAAAACAACCAATAAAAATCCCCGCAGTACAGTTGGAACTGTTACAGAAATTTATGATTTTCTTCGTTTGCTGTATGCCCGAGTGGGAGAGGCTTATAGCTACAACACCGGAAGAAAGATGGTGAAGTTTAGTGAAGAAGAAATTGTGATGAACATCTTTGAGAAGTACGAAAGCAAAAAAATATCTCTGCTTGCACCTTTAGTGAGAGGAAGAAAAGGACATTACCGGGAATTGTTTGAAGACATCCGTAAAAAAGGATACGTAAAAGTTAGGGTTGACGGCGAAGTGATGGATTTAAAACCCAGGATGCAGATTGACCGGTACAAAATTCATGATATAGAAGTGGTGATTGACAGGTTGGCAGTTACGGATGATATGAGGTTGCGATTAAGTCAAAGTGTTCAGAAGACATTACAGCTTGGAAAGGATCTGATGTTTTTGTTGATTCATGATGATGATAAAGTGATTCAATACAGCAAACAACTGATGTGTGAAGAAACAAGCATCAGTTACGAAGAACCATCACCCAATGCGTTTTCGTTTAACTCACCCTACGGTGCATGTCCAACATGCAGAGGATTGGGTAATGTGTTTACGATTGATATGGATGAAGTGTTGCCTGATACTTCAAAAAGTATAAACGACGGAGCCATTGTTCCGCTTGGTGAAGAAAGGGAAGCCAGTGTGTACAGACAAGTGGAAGCATTTGCAAAAAAAAATAAAATAAAATTAGATAAGCCGGTAAAAGATTTACCTAAGGAACAGTTGGAGTTGCTTTTGTATGGAGATAAAGGGATCAATCCTGATCTTGAGCTTGACATGAGTGACGACAGCATACCGGAAGTTTTTACTGGAAGTTATGAAGGAATAGTGCCCATGCTCAAGCGCTGGTTTTCTTCTAGCAACAGTTCGGAAGGATTAAGAAGCTGGGTTGAAAAATTTATGGTACTGGCGCCCTGCGGTTCCTGCGATGGAGCCCGGTTAAAAAAAGAAAGCCTTTGGTTTAAATTTGATAATAGAAATATTGCGGAGCTAAGTAATTTAAATTTAGATAATCTGGCTGCTTGGTTTGATGGAATTGAATTGCGGATAAATGATAAACAGAACGCCATTGCCAAAGATGTTTTAAAAGAGATAAGAGAACGACTGCAGTTCTTATTAGACGTAGGATTAACTTATCTTTCCTTAAATCGTCCTTCTAAAAGCCTTAGTGGTGGCGAATCACAACGTATCAGGCTGGCAACGCAGATTGGTTCCCAGTTACAGGGTATCACGTATATTTTAGATGAGCCGAGTATAGGTTTGCACCAACGGGATAATCAACGATTGATAGCAGCACTCCAAAACTTAAGAGATATTGGCAACAGTGTTTTAGTTGTTGAGCATGATAAGGATATTATGCTGGCATCTGATTACCTGGTTGATATTGGCCCAAAAGCCGGCAAGTATGGCGGCGAAATTGTTGCCATGGGAACTCCCCAAACTATTTTAGATTCTAATTCCGAAACTGCTCAATATTTATTGGGAACAAAATCAATTGCCGTACCCAAAGAAAGAAGAAAGGGCAATGGGAAGTTTATTGAACTGAAAGGAGTGAAGGGAAATAATCTGCAGGAGGTAGATGTAAAATTCCCATTGGGTAAATTGATATTGGTAACCGGCGTTAGCGGAAGCGGCAAATCAACATTAATAAATGAAACGCTTTATCCGCTTTTGAGTAAGTTTTGTTACAACTCAAAAGCCAATCCTTTAGAATATAAATCCATCAAGGGTCTGGAGCAGATTGACAAAGTTATTGAGATTGACCAAAGCCCCATTGGCCGTACGCCAAGAAGTAATCCGGCAACGTACTGCGGTTTCTTTACCGAGATAAGAACTTTGTTTGCATCGGTACCCGAAGCAAAAATTAGAGGTTATAAACCCGGCCGTTTTTCCTTCAATGTTAAAAGCGGCCGCTGCGATGTTTGTGAAGGTGGCGGCATGCGGGTGATTGAAATGAATTTTTTGCCCGACGTTCATGTGCATTGCGAAAAATGTAATGGACGCAGGTATAATAGAGAAACGTTGGAGATTCGGTACAAAGGAAAATCTATCAGCGATGTGCTGGATATGACTGTTGATGAAGCAGTGGATTTTTTTCAACCTGTTCCTTTCATTTACCGTAAAATAAAAGTATTGCAGGATGTTGGCCTGGGTTACATCAACCTTGGCCAAAGCGCTGTAACATTGAGTGGTGGCGAGGCACAACGTGTAAAACTATCCACAGAATTAGGGAAAAAAGACACCGGAAAAACATTTTATATTTTGGATGAGCCAACTACAGGGCTTCACTTTCAGGATATTCAGCACTTGCTGGCAGTAATTAATAAATTAGTTGACAGAGGGAATACAGTGCTGGTAATTGAACACAATATGGATGTAATAAAGGTAGCGGATCATATCATTGATATTGGTCCCGAAGGAGGAGATGGTGGCGGACAGCTCTTATTTGAAGGACTACCCGAGGACCTTGTAAAAGTTAAAGAAAGCTTCACGGGAAAATACCTGAAGGCTGAGTTGAAATAAAAAAAATCCATGTCTTATAAACATGGATTTTAAATTAAAATAAGTGTAAAGGATTTCAACGAAATCTGAATGTTGTGGTTTCAGGGGTAATCTGCGAATATTAAAATATCCATAGCTATCCTCGGGGGTTAAACTTCTATCGAATCACGATACACTTAATATTTTATTTAAAAATTTGAATGACAACTACCAGGCATACTGCAAGAACAAACAATGCTTTGAAGGAACCGGGCGTTAACTGTAAATTGTTACTCATGATATTGGATTTATAAATTAATGTTTTAGTAAACTGTAGGGCACTTCGTTTGCCTGGCAGCTCTTTTGGCAAATGAACTTTCATAAATTTCTCCCAACCTTATGCCAACTTTCATCACTACCGAAAAATAAGTATCACCATCTTTAGTATCTCCACGTTGAGTATTGGCAGGATATCTGGTCATGCCCGGATAGATAATACCAACAGACTTATCTGACAATTTGTAAGCCAGCGCAGCATCAGTAGGTGATAAGTATTTAGTGTACATCGCTGGGTCAATATACTTAGAGCTTACATCGTCAATATGATCGGTAAATGTTTTACGGTATAAAACCTCGGCACTTAAGTTAATTCGCTCACTGGCATAATATTTAATGCCGGCGCCCAAAGGAATATTTATCTGTGTTAATTTATAAGGTTTGCTGTACGGGTACTCCGGCATTCCTTGTCCTTCGAGCCGAAGTGGCTGAAGGGCATACCAGGTTTTATCGCCGGTAGCAGCATCAGTTATTGAGCCTTTGGGATTAAAATGAAAAACGCCAACACCTACTAAACCATAAGGTCTCAGCCGAGGTTCGTACTCCGAATTTCTGTATAGCCACATGGTTGGATAAATCTCTGCAGCTAAATATCCTTCAAGAATGGTTGTTTTAAAATCCAGATTACGTTGCTTACGCCATAACTCATTAATCCCTGTAGTAGTAATAATATCGTCGCTTCCCTCCAGATAAGTTACATCTGCGGCAAGTCTTAATCCTAGCCAGTTTTTTGGATACATGGTAATAAATGCACCTTTCATCAGCTTGGTAAACTCCAGGTTAACGTCTTTAATATCGTTTGTACCCTTGCCCGAATTACCGCCTAAATCGCCTAAAAAGAAACTGGGGCCAAAGTTGAAGCCAACTTCCCATTTAACTTTTTCGCCAAATAAAACAACCTGTGCATTTGTAGTGGAGAGTATAACGAAACCAACCAGCGTAAGTATGATAGTCTTAGTTACAAATTTTTGTAAATATGGTTTCATCAGAAATCAGATTTAGTCTTTCTTTAGAATTTGGATATTGGAGTGGAGTAAAATAAAAGCCTGTACATTGCTGACAGGATAAAAAAGTTAAACCACAGTTCTTTAAACGCCGATGCAGTTACAATATTGCTTTAAGGAACCTATTTATTTATCTAATATCATCTCTATGTGTGGAATGCCGTCTTCTAGGTATTCGCCACTGCTTTGAACAAAGTCAAACGATTGGTAGAATTTTGTAAGATAAACCTGAGCGCCAATTTTTATTGGTCCGTTGCCAAATTGGTTACAGCATCGTTCAATACTCTCTTTCATTAATTCAATGCCTATGCCAGTTCTACGGTATTTTGGTGAGCTAACCACCCGTCCAATGCTGGCTTCGGCATAAGAAACGCCTGGTGGAATAATTCGGGTGTAAGCCACCAATTCCTCCTCGTGCCAGCCCATTAAATGCCAGGTTTGCTGGTCCTTACCATCAGCATCCTGATAAATACAGTTTTGCTCCACCACAAACACTTCATTTCTTAACTGTAGCACTGCATAGAGTTCGGCAGCGGTTAATTCCGTAAAACTTTTGAAAATCCATTTTAGTTCCATGTTCTTATTTTTGGGCCAGGGGTAAGTACTACTATTAAGCTGCATTGGCAGTTTATCCTGAGCGTAGTCGAAGGACACTCTTGTACATTATATCAAAATTCAACGATCACATCAACGAGTTTTTATTATCTGCATTAGTCATCTTAAACAGCATTACATCTGCTATCGACTTTGCTCTTGTCTTTGCCAGTGTGGCTTTTGGCCCTTCAAATAATTCATCTATAGCGTGGTTGAACAAACAAAGCCAACTTTCAAAATGTGATTCTTGTAATGGCAGTTTCTTATTTACATCGTAATGCACTTCCATGGCATTGTTTTTATAAACTGGGTTGTCCAGCAAAATGGTTTCCCAAAAATCAACAATCAGCTGTATGTGTTTTTCCCAGTTCATCTCAACAATATCTGTAAAAATAAAACCAATGGTAGGGTCGGTTTTTACACTTTCATAAAAACTAACAACAAATTTTTCTATATCTGCCCTGCTCAAAATATCCACTTTCATTTAGACTCGATTTACAAAAATAAAAAAGCACCCTGAATGCTGCAGGATGCTTTTCAGTAAAAATTATTTTTTTATTGCACATTCGCCGTTAAAAACACCTGTATTTTATTAAAAGCATCGGTAGTAGTTGCTGCATCCCAACCGCCATGGCCGCCTAGCGGATAAAATACGTATTGATTTACAGCCCCTGCGGTAGTTAATTTGGTGCTTAATGCTAACGATTGTCTTGTTGCGTTAACCAACGGGTCCAAACCTCCCTGTAAAATAATAGTTGGACAACTGGTAGCTGTAGCATAAGTCATTGGGCTCGACTGCGCATACATCGTAGGATTGGAAGTAGGTGTACCGCTCAATAAAAGTGCAATGGACGCAGATGAAAAGGCTCCCGGATTGTTATACATATCAACCATATCGGTAGGGCCAAAAAAATCAACAACCGCTTTTACTTTTACCACACTTGTGTATTTATATGCGTGTAACAACGAGAGGTGAGCACCTGCGCTGGCTCCCATCATCACAATTTTATCACTAACCAAATAACTGCTCCTGTTTCCATAAATAAATTCAACGGCGGCTTTTACATCCAGTTCCTGCGTAGGAAAAGGGTTGGTTGTTGGCAATGCTGCTAAACGATAGTTCAAATTAAAAATAGCATAATCAGGCAATCTTTTTCTGATGGTATCAATATAAGCACCATCGAATTCAGATTTATCTCCGCCAATCCAAGCACCGCCGTGTATTAAGATAAGTACTTTGGTTGAAGTGGTA
>JBKJPN010000102.1:0-14984 GCA_046595125.1 Ferruginibacter sp. | reverse complement strand
GATAAATACGGCTCTTTAAATTGGGCAAAAGAAAAACCCGAGCTGGATAAAATTGATGACCTGTATGAGCTATACAATAAAACAACCGATACCGAAAAACGGAAAGAAATTTATCATCGCATAGATTCGGTTTCGGGCGTTGCTTCTAAATACGCCATTGCCAATGAGTATGATAAAATGATGAGCAGCATGGGTGCACAGAACACCAATGCTTTTACCTCTTTTGAGCAAACTGTTTATACTGATGATGTACCTGCCAATGCCATCGATAAATACCTGGCCGTACAAGGGGAGCGTTTCCGTAATCCTATTCTTAGAATTTTTCATACAGAGCTGGAAGCTGTTTACGAAGAAAAAAATCGTGGACTAGATAGCGATGGCCGACGTGTTTTTGAAAAATTATTTGCTGAACTATTTAAAAATCATAATTACGGATTGCAAACTACCATTGGAACTATTGAGCATTTAAAAAATCCCTCACTGGTGGAGATTAGAAAATATTTCAACAAATATTATGTGCCCAATAATATGGGTGTAATTATGAGTGGCGATTTTAATCCTGATGAAATGATTAAAAAGGTGGACCTGACTTTTGGCTATATGACGAACAAGCCTTTTGCAAAATATACATTTAAGCCTGAGCAACCTATTACATCGCCAATTGCGTCGGAAGTTGTTGGTCCCGATGCAGAGAATGTTACCATTGGTTTTCGCTTACCGGGCAATAAGTCAACAGATGTTTTACTAGCCGATTTAGTAGGTCAGATTCTTACCAATGGTAAAGCAGGCCTGATGGATTTGAATTTGGTGAAGAAGCAAAAACTGCTGGGCGCATCTGCATCGGCCTTTACTTTAATTGATTACGGCATCTTGTATATGCAGGGCAGGCCTACACTTGGGCAGTCGTTGGAAGATGTAAAAGCATTGATGCTGGGTGAAATTGAAAATTTAAAGAAAGGAAATTTTGATGATGAGTTGATTACTTCCATCATCAACAACTTGAAAAAGACAACTATTCAATCATATGAAACTTACGGCTCAAGAGCCAGTAATCTGATGGATGCTTTTACCAACGAATTAGATTGGCAGAAGCAGGTTGCTTATACCGATCAGTTATCTAAATTAACCAAGGCTAATATTGTTGCTTTTGCAAACAAATATTTTGGCGAAAACTACGTGGTTATTTTAAAACGAAAGGGAGAAGATAAGAATATCATCAAAGTGGAAAAACCACCCATTACACCAGTAGAAACTAACAGAGATTCGCAATCCGACTTTGTTAAGAAGGTAAACAATATGCCTGCATCACCCGTTAAACCAGTTTGGTTAGATTACAATAAGGATTTGCAAAAAGGAAAAATTGGAGCAGCCGAAGTGTTGTATGTACAAAACAAGGATAACAGCCTTTTCCGTTTGCGTTATCGTTTTAATATGGGTACTTGGAATGAAATGAAGTTAAGCCTGGCCGCACAATATCTGCAGTTTTTGGGAACTGATAACATGACTGCGGAAGACATTACCAAAGCATTCTATAAGATTGCATGCAGCTTTAATGTAAGTGCAGGAAATGAATTTACCACAGTAACAATCGAGGGTTTACAAGAAAATTTTTCCGAAGCGGTTCAGTTATTTGAAACCTTATTATCTAATTGCAAAGCAGATGAAGGTGCTTTATCATCATTAAAATCCAGATTGCAAAAGGCAAGAGCTGATGCTAAATTAAGCAAAGGAGCTATTATGAGCGGATTGGTTAGTTATGCACGGTATGGGGCAGTCAACCCATTCAATTATACGCTTAGCGACGAAGCTTTGAACAAAATCACATCTGCTGAGCTGCTGGATATACTACATGCGCTAAACAACCGCGAACACAAAATATTGTATTACGGACCGCTGTCTATGGAGCAATTTTCCTCCAAATTGGGATCAATACATAAAGCTGCTGAGTTTAAAGCAGCACTGGACTCTAAGAAATTTACATTCACAACAGAAACAAGCAATAAGATTCTTTTTGCAGATTATAATATGGTGCAGGCCGAAGTACGCTGGGTTAGAAATGCCGGTCCTTATAATGTAAATCAGGAACCGGTTATCGACATTTTTAATAATTATTTCGGTGGCGGTATGGGGGCACTTGTTTTTCAAACCATCAGGGAATCAAAAGCGCTAGCTTATTCCACATTCGCATTTTTTGCCAAACCTGATAAAAAGGAAGACCCATTCTACACACTTGCCTATGTAGGATGTCAAGCTGATAAATTTAATGAAGCCGTAGTTGCGATGAATGAATTGCTGAACGATTTGCCAAATGTGGAAGAGAATATTAAATATGCACGGGAAGGTATCAAAAAGGATATAGAAACAGAACGCATCACACAAGATGGCATCATATTCAATTATCTTGCTGCGCAGCAAAAAGGCTTGAATGAAGATATCCGTAAGGATATATACACTGCTGTTGATAAAATTGGTTATCCCGAACTGAAAAAATTTCATGCAGATAACCTGGCTAACAAAGCTTATACTTATTGCATTGTTGCATCTGATAAAAAGTTAAACGTAGTTGATATGAAGAAATATGGCGAAGTAAAAATTCTAACTCTGGCGCAGATATTCGGATACTAAATTCATCATGTTTTTTACTTCAGGAAGTCAAGTCTTTAAGACTTGACTTCCTTTTTTTATGTAAACTGAATGACTATTGCATCCTGAAATGGTAACGAATAAAACTTATCAGCATGAGAACGATTATTTCAGCAGCAGCATTATTCTTCAGTTTAACTGCATCTGCACAAAATACAACAGCCGAAAATATTATAGAAGGTGGTAAAGCGCTGGTAGAGCTGGTTAAGGTTTTAAAAATGCCTGCCTATGCCGGATATCAACCGCAAGTGGTTGAAAAAGTTGATAGTTGCACCCTTAAAAATATAGCTGACTTGTGTTTTAAGAACAGTACCAGTCAAAGTCTTTATATAAGCCTGTACAAACGAAATGGTAACAACTACGAACCCAATGTGCTCACGATAACAATTTTACCTAAAAATCAGGAATGTTGGTACGAAATAAAATCGGGGATTTATAAATTTAAAATAGAGCTGGAAGCGGAGGGCGACGAAGAACGTACAGTTTATCGTGAAGGCGAAATGAAATTAGCCGCCTGCGAAAAAGTAGTAAAGGAAATAAAATTTTAGCGTTTGATTATTCCCAGGCCTTCTTTAATGGTCAGCGATGAATTCAAAGAAATATTGGTGAACACTTCGCTTGTATTCTTTTTATCAGGCCATTTAATTTCAATCTCTTCAATATTTATAGCCTTACCAAGCCCTGCCGAAACCAACAATGGCTTTGATCCAAAACTGCCGCCAGTATTCACCACATGATAAAAATTTTGAAAACTTTCATCGGGTAATTTTACTTTGATTCTTATTTTAGCACCAATAGCAGAGCGGTTAGATTTTACCCCTTCCAGTTTTAGTTTTATCCAGTGATTTCCATTATTGGTTGTGTTTTCGAAAAGCACATTTCTAAAACGGTCTCCTTCAACAGCACCACCGGTAACCATATAAATATCCTGATCGCCATCATTATCAATATCTGCAAAAGCCACAGCATGGCCCTTTTGAATATGGCCCGTATTGGTTGCGTAAGTAATGTCTTCAAATTTTTTGCCGTCAACATTGTGGTACAATTTATTAGGTACGATACTGGTAAATTCTGGAGCACCGGTGCCTAAATAATAATCGGGCCAGCCGTCATTATCAATATCGCCAAAATTGCAGCCCATAGTATAGTTGATATGATCAACGCCATATACTTTACTTACATCAGTAAATGTATTGTTGCCATTATTGTGATATAGCCTTGGTAGTTCTCCAATGGGCGCTAAACCCATCATGTCACGGGCAGCATCTTCGCCTACCAGTGAAAAACGTTTGGTATCATAGCCCGAGACAAAAATGTCTTCGAAACCATCGTTATCAAAATCAAAAAACCAGGCCGGGAAACTGCTTAAAGGTTCTTCAACGCCTGCCGATTTTGAAATGTCAATAAACTTTCTTTCACCTGTTATCGTACCGGCTGTATTTAAAAATAATTTATTGGGCAACCCCAAGGCAGAAATATAAAGCTCGGGAAAACCATCATTGTTTATATCGCCCCAAACAGATCCTTTTACAAAGCTGACAAAGTTTAATCCATACTTGGCTGATACATCAACGAATTTTCCCTTTACATTCATAAATAACTGACAAGGATAATTTTCATGCCCAACAAACAAATCAATCCAGCCATCATTATTAAAATCGCCCCAGGTAGCAGTTTGGGTGGGTGCGGCGGAATAAAGTCCCGCTTCAATAGTTACATCTTCAAAATTATTGTTGCCATTATTTTTTAAAAGCGAAAAAGGAAATTTTGCATTTTTACCCAACCAGCCGCCACGCAAAACAAGTATATCAGCAAAGCCATCATTGTTATAATCGGCATGAATTAAATTCAATCCGCCTGTGATACCAACCAAACCAGATGCTGCTGTTTCATTTTTGAACGTACCATCTTTTTGCTGATGCATATATCTTATCTGATCGCTTAATCCATAGGAAGATGCCATGATATCGAGCAGACCATCATTGTCCAAATCTTCCACAACGCAACCTCCGGATATACCATTCATGTCAACGCCTTTTTGCGTTGCAATATCTTTTAAAACAATATTGGATTTATTTTTTGAAAAGATACCAGGCTCAATAAGCCACTGCCTAGGCACTTCAGCCGGATATTTATTCAAGGTCATATACGCCACGTTTAACAAATACCTCGACTGCAGATCATCTGGAAATTTGTTTAAAATGAGTGAATAGACTTCAATCGCTTTCTCCGAACCGGCTTTAAGTGTATGTAAGCCACCTCCTTGAATTGGGATGATGCAACTTTGTGCATTGTGATTGGCGGCACAGTTTTCCAGTTCTCCTTTGCGCATAAAAGCAATGGCCAATAAATCAAGAAAGGGTTTGGATTGTTCATTTAAATTATCGACAGTAATCTTCATGGCAGTTATCACCTGGTTCAGAACACTAATGGCTTCCTCCGTATTGCCGGCATTTAACGTTTCATTGCTGTATTGAAAATAAAGTGTTAACCTTTTGTATGGGTCCGTGGTAGTGTCTAGTCTTTTTCTGAAGATAGCAGTACGTGCAGTATTCATCAGGTAAAAATCTTCGGGGTTGGCATGTTTGCCGATACTGTCAAGAATCTTAACCATTTTTAAAGTGCCGGCAGATTGTTTAACTGTCGACACGATGATTTCGCCCTCGGGATCGCAACAGCTTTTCATTTGTGCATTTGATTCAATGCAAATCAAAAGTATACATAAAATAAAAAGGCTTGTATATCTATAACAATGCTTCATTGATATGGGCTGTTTACGAGAACAAAAATAAAACAATTAAACTGACGTGAATTAATTTGGAGTGGACTGATAAAAGGAAGTCAAGTCTTCAAGACTTGACTTCCTTATTTTATAGCTTCCCTAATTGTATCTCCTCTACCACAGCAGGGTCTAGTAAGGTTGAAGTATCGCCTAGATTTTTTGTTTCGCCTTCGGCAATCTTTCTTAAAATGCGTCGCATTATTTTTCCGCTGCGTGTTTTTGGAAGGCCGGTTACAAACTGAATTTTATCTGGCTTAGCAATGGCACCAATTACTCTGGTAACTGTTTGCAAAATATCTTTTTTGCTTTGTTCATCATCTCCGTGTTTTTGGCTCATGATAACGTACGCATAAATACCCTGGCCTTTTACATCATGTGGATACCCAACCACAGCACTTTCCACCACACCAGCGTGCATGTTAATAGCGTTTTCTACTTCGGCTGTGCCAATGCGGTGACCGCTTACATTTAATACATCATCAACACGGCCAGTAATTCTGTAATTTCCGTCAGTATCTTTCATGGCCCCATCTCCGGTAAAATATAAATTTGGGTAACTGGCGAAATAATTTGTTCTGCATCGTTCATGATCGCCGTAAGTAGTTCTTAAAATGGAAGGCCATGGGGCTTTTATACATAGGTTGCCTTTTTGTAAACCTTCTTCATCTGTTCCTTCAACCTCGTTGCCTTTTTCATCAAGCAAAACCGGCTGCACGCCCGGCATTGGCAAGGTGGCCCAGCCAGGTCTGGATGCTGTTATCCCTGCTATATTTGAAATTAGTATACCGCCTGTTTCTGTCTGCCACCAGGTATCTACAATCGGGCATTTCTTTTTGCCGATATGTTCATCGTACCAATGCCATGCTTCTTCATTGATGGGTTCGCCAACTGTACCTAAAACTTTTAAAGAAGAAAGATCTTTTCCTTTTAACGGATCTAATCCATAACTCATTAAACTGCGTATGGCTGTTGGCGCTGTGTACAACGTATTTACTTTGTATTTGTCAACGATATCCCAAAACCTGCCAGCATCGGGCCAGGTAGGTATACCTTCAAACATCAACGAAGTTGCACCTGCACTTAACGGACCATATACAATATAACTATGGCCGGTAATCCAGCCAATATCTGCTGTGCAGAAAAAAACATCGCCCGGTTGATATTGAAAAACATTTACAAAAGTATAGTTGGTCCAAACCATATAGCCGGCACTGCTGTGTACCACGCCTTTTGGTTTGCCTGTGCTGCCCGAAGTGTATAAAATAAACAATGGGTCTTCCGCATCCATTTCTTCTGCAGGGAAATTGATTGTTCCGTTTTGTTCCAGTTGGTCTTCAGCATGCAACATTTCATCTTCCCACCAAACATCTCGTCCTTTTAACATGCTCACTGGCGTTCTTGTTCTGGTGTAAACAATAACACGCTTCACAGTTTTGTTGCCAATCAACGCATCATCAATGATTGATTTTAGCTGAATGTCTTTTCCACCACGGTAAGCACCATCGCAGGTAACAATAAATTCCACACTAGCGTCTTCTAAACGATCGGCAATACTTTGTGCACTAAAGCCGCCAAAGATAACGCTGTGTATCGCCCCAATTCTTGCACAACCTAAAACCGCATAAGCCAGCTCGGGTACCATTCCCATATAAATGCAAACACGATCGCCTTTTTTAACGCCGTTATTTTTTAATACCTGTGCAAACTGGCAAACACGCTTGTGCAGCCTTGCATAAGTAACTATTCTGGTTCTTTCTTCGGGATTATTAGGTTCCCAAATGATGGCAGGTTTATCTGCTATGGTTTGCAAATGCCGGTCAATACAATTTTCGGTAATGTTGAGTTTTGCCCCTGCAAACCATTCCACTTTTGGTTCGTTAAAATTCCAGTTCAATACTTTATCCCATTTTTTGCGCCACGCAAAATTTTCAGCTATTGCACCCCAAAAGCCTTCGGGATCTTCGATGCTTTTTTTATAGTCAACATGATATTGTTCTAGGGATGTTATTTGATAAGGATATGCCATTATAATTTATCGTTTTACTTTACTGCCAATTTAATATATTTATAACGACTTACCATTAAAAAATTAAACAAAACTACACATGTCATCAGGCCCGGTAAAAGGAATTGGTAAAATAATTTTCTCTTCTTCGCTGGGCACTTTAATTGAGTGGTACGATTTTTACATTTTTGGCATGCTCGCCAAAACCATCTCCATTCAGTTTTTTCCTGAAGGAAATAATACGGCTGCATTATTAAGCACGCTTGCAATTTTTGCTGCTGGTTTTTTAGTGCGTCCTTTTGGTGCGTTGGTTTTTGGCAGATTGGGTGACCTTATCGGCAGAAAATATACTTTCCTGCTCACCTTGGTTTTAATGGGTGCCTCTACTTTTTTAATTGGGTTGGTGCCGGGTTATAAAACAATAGGGATTGCTGCGCCTTTACTTGTTTTATTATTAAGGTTGATACAGGGACTTGCACTCGGCGGAGAGTACGGCGGCGCCGCAACCTACGTTGCAGAGCATGCACCAAAAGGCAAAAGAGGTTATTACACAAGCTGGATACAAACCACAGCCACACTGGGTTTGTTTGTAGCACTGGGTATCATCATGTTGGTAAAAGCAAATATGAGCGATGTGGCTTTTAATGCAGAGTGGGGCGGCTGGCGCTATCCATTCTGGATTTCTATTTTGTTGGTAGGCGTTTCAATTTACATAAGATTGAAGATGAGTGAATCGCCATTGTATGCAGCCTTGAAAAAAGAAGGCAAAACATCTACCAATCCGTTAGAAGAAAGTTTTGGGCACAAAGGAAATTTTAAAATGGTATTGCTGGCTTTGTTTGGTGCGGTAATGGGACAAGGCGTTATCTGGTACACTGGACAGTTTTATGCACAATCGTTTTTAGAGAATACGGTTAAACTTGATTTTATACAAAATCGTGAAATATTGTTATGGGCCATTGGTTTAGCTACACCTTTCTTTTTATTTTTTGGATGGCTGAGTGATAAGGTTGGGAGAAAATGGATTATGCTGACCGGGATGTTGCTGGGTGTTATTTTTTACAGGCCGATTTTCAGTACATTTTTAAAAGATACAAATGCTAAAGAATGGGTAAAACAAAGTGATAAATCAGCTGACTTTACAGTAATATCATCAATTGTTAAAACTGATACATTGTTTAACGTAAGCACAGGCCTTGTCGTCGTTAATCATAAAGAAACAAATTGCGATTTCAATGGTAACAAATTCACAGAAAAGAAAAATGATACATTAATGCCGGCCGAAGGGTTGATGTATTCACCATTGAGCGCTCAGGGAAATGGCGATAACGCACAATTTTTTCTTAAACAGTTACCAGATTCAAAACCTTCTTATTCAAATATTCAACTGAATAACGCATTGAAATGGAAATTTATTTTTCTCGTTTGGGTTATGATTATTTTTGTTACCATGGCCTATGGCCCCATTGCAGCTTTTCTTGTTGAATTGTTTCCGACAAAGATTAGGTATACATCCATGAGCCTCCCTTATCATATTGGTAACGGAGTTTTTGGTGGATTGGTTCCATTCATTGCAACCTTACTTGCTACCACGTTTACAACCGACCCGCTGGTTGGGCTTTGGTACCCCATTGGAGTTGCCGCTTTGTGTTTTTTCATTGGAGCATTATACCTCAGCAATAAAATTGATAGAGACGTTAGTGATTAAAAGATAACACCAGTAAAACGCCTTCACGTTTTGCCGGCAAAAAAAATATAACATGAACACAGTTAAAAAAATAATGGGCCTTGTCTGGATAATTTTAGCACCGGTTATCATTTATTTTTTGGTGGCCAGTGCCGTACATAATATCAGCAGCGGCGGAACAAAAGATATCAACCGGCCCATACCCTGGATAATTATAATTGGTATTTTTACGCCCATTGCTATTGGCCTGATGATATTTGGTTATTATGCAATGAAGGGAGAGTATGATAAACTGCCGGAGAGCTCAGCGGATATAAATTAACTGTAACAAAAATGAATCAGGTACGTTTTAAGAAAATTATGAGTCGTACTATAATTTACAGTTTGTGTATAATATCCTTATGGCTGATACTTGCACAATGCTTTGTAATGAGAAACCGCTGGAGTGATGAAAGAGCTTATCGTGTATTTAAAGCAAAAGAAGTTTCACTTACAATTTATGACACCGTAATTAATGAACGGCATCTTCACTATGCGGTTTGTGGCAACGACACAAGTTTACCCACCTTGGTTTTTATACATGGTAGCCCTGGTAGCTGGATGAACTATATGATATTCATGTGGGATTCTTCCTTGCGAAAAAAATTTCGCTTGGTGGCGATAGACAGACCGGGTTTTGGATATAGCGATTTTGGTAAAGCAGTTCATTTGCAGGAACAAGCAGCACTGATAATGCCGGTGCTGAAAAAATTAAAGACAGATCAACCCATGTTACTAGTAGGACATAGCATGGGTGGGCCGGTTTTGGTAAAGCTTGCTGCAGATAATCCTTCAATGTTTAGTAAAATTGTAATTGTTGCAGGTTCAATTGATGCCAACCAGGAAAAAACAGAAACCTGGCGAAAGGTTATGGCTAATCGTCCTTTGTATTGGGCCCTGCCCGGAGCTTTTGGCCCAAGTAATACAGAGATACTTTATCTCAAAAAAGATTTGCTGCCTTTACAAAATGATTTTAAAAATATCAGTTGCAATGTTTTATTTGTACATGGCGATAAAGATACCTGGGTGCCGATAGAAAATGTTGCCTATGGGAAAAAGATGATGATAAATGCAAGATCAATTTCTTCAGATACCATTTTTGGTGCAGGGCATAATATACCATGGGAAAGAACTGAAGAATTTAAAAAAATCTTACTCGGGTTATACTAAAATTCTAGTTTACAAACCCATCGCCTTATAAATCGCTTCCTGTATATTGGTCCGTACATTCATTCTTAACAATTTTGTATTCTCTCCTCCATCCGGATTAACCCGATTGCTTAGAAAAACAAACACAACATTGTATTTAGGATCGGCCCATACGCACGTGCCGGTATAACCTGTGTGGCCAAATGTACGTGACGATACACTTAAGCTCGGATAAGGATCATTGCGAACTTTGTTATCTTTTTCGGGTTTATCAAATCCATATCCACGGCGGCTGAAACGACTGTGGTAAGCGGTGAATAAATCAATGGTTTCTTTCTGCAAGTATCTTTTTCCGTTGACTGTACCACCGTTTAAAAGCATTTGCATAATAACGGCAAGGTCATAAGCATTACTGAACAACCCTGCATGACCGGCAACCCCACCAAACATGGCGGCACCGGGGTCGTGTACATCCCCACGCAGCAATTGCAGGCGAAATTGTTTTTCCTGTTCGGTGGGCACAATCCTGCTTAAAGAATATTGTTCTGTTGGTTTAAAACCGGTGGTGGTTAATCCCATGGGCCGGTAAAATTTATCTTCCGCAAATTCATTCAAAGGTTTGCCGCTGATAGCTTCCACAATCTTCCCTAGAAAAATAAAATCATTATCGCTGTATACATACCTGTTTGATCGGCCGAGGCGGCTTTCTACAATTCTTTTGTACAGCGTATCACGCCAGTCATTACGCATGTACATATTATTTGCTACACGAATGCTGAAAGAATCATTTTTTGTTTTGGCAAAATATTTTGTGGAAGGAGTGCCATCTGCTTCAAGTGTCTCCTTGTAAAAAGGAATATAGGCAACCAATCCAGCTTGGTGTAGTAAAATATTTTCGATTGTCAAGTTTTCCTTGTTAGTTCCTCGTAACCAAGGCAGATAATCTCCAAGCTTTTTTTTTAGATCGAGTTTGCCCTCATCATATAATTTCATTACCGAAATGGTGGTGGCACAAACTTTTGTAACCGATGCCATGTCGTAAATAGATTCTTTGTTTACTGCCTCGGTTTTATCATAAGTATAATTACCATAGGCTTTGTGATAAACAATCTTGCCGTCTTTTGCTACCAGCACTACTGCACCCGGTGTTGCGCCTTTTGCAATAGCGTCTGCTGCAATGGAATCTATTATGCTAAGTTTAGATGCATCTAAAACGCCTTTCTTCACTGACCCGTCGGTTGCATCAAAACTTATGCCGCTGCCGTATTTAAACTGCGGACAAACAGTAACCGGCAGCCTTCCATCGGCACCAATTTTTCCCTGCAATAAATCAATGGCGGTGTTTTGAATGATAGCATCGTCTTCGTAACAGGCTATTAAATTTTTTGAACTGCACCAGTTTTTAATAGCATACGGATTTCCAAATACAAAGCTGATAGCTTTTGTTTGTTGCTGCAACTGACTAACCAAATCGATGGCGCTGCTGCTTAATCCAAAATTATTGGAAGGTGCACGTTTGTAATCGTGTACGCCGATAATTACTTTTTTGTATTTCTTTTTTATATCGGCAACCATACTTGCAATTTTTGATGCATCCTGATTGTAATCAAAATAAATCACATCGGCGTTATAATCGGTACGCATACGGGTTGCAAATGCATTGTCGGCAGTTGTGCCCACGCTCACATAAACAACATCGGCTGCGCCTGTATTTATTTTAGCCGGCATTGGAAAAAAATCAGCATCAGTTTTTTTCAAAACTGTCAACGCGTTTTCTGCAATCAACCGCCGCATCTTGCTTATTTTGTTGTTCAGGTCGTTGGTGATGTTATTGGTATTGATGGGTTTTAATTCTGTCAAACCATATTCATATTTTGCCATCAACACTTTGCGGCAATGTAATTCAATATCGGCCCAGCTCAGCCGGTTGCTGTCAATGGCTTCTTTTATTTTTTGTATAGATAAGGGCACATCTCCCGGCAGGCAAAGCATATCATTGCCGGCAATCAGTGATTCTACCGACGCAGCACCATCTGGAAAGAATTTTTTTACACCTTGCATTTCCAAAGCATCGGTAAAAGTTAAACCTTGGTAACCCAATTTATCCCGCATTAAACCGGTAACATTGTTTTTAGAAAGCGAAGTGGCTTTGTTGGCAGTTTTATCAATTGCAGGAATGTACAAATGAGCAATCATCACACTGCCAACCCCTTCATTAAATATCCTTCTGAAAGGAAACAGCTCCAAATTTTCTAACTCAGCCATCGATTTATTTATCACTGGCAAATCGTAATGCGAATCAACCGCCACATCACCATGACCGGGAAAATGTTTGGCACAGGCCATTACGCCATTGTCCTGCATTCCTTTCATGTACTGCACACCAAAACTCGCCACCTTGTATTTATCTTCTCCAAAACTGCGGTCGTTAATTACCGGATTGTTGGGGTTATTATTTACATCTACCACTGGGGCAAAATTTACCTGTATGCCAATGCGCTTACATTGCTCAGCCACAATTTTTCCGTACTCATAAGCAATAGAAGAATCCTGTACTGCGCCCAGCATCATTTGCTTGGGCAGAGGAAGTACACTGTCCGTCATGCGCATGCCCACGCCCCATTCGGCATCAATGGTTACCAACAAAGGAGTTTTAGCGATAGCCTGTAAACTATTTAAAACCGTTGCCTGTTGTACCGGACTGCCCTGAAAAACGCACACACTGCCTACATTGTATTGCTTAATTAATTCGGCCACTTCCTTATCATAAAAAACAACTTCTTTTTTTGAATTGATGCTTGATAAGCGAACAACCATCAGCTGGGCTATCTGTTCTTCGGGACTTAAAGTTTTAAAAACGCTGTCAACCCATTTCTCAGCATCAGTTTTTTGAGCAAAGCCACTTAGAGTTGAAAAAAGAAAAAATACCAGGAGAATCTTACGCATACTGTTCTAATAATTTTATAGTGGAAAGGATGTGTTATTTTTGTCGTTCTAAATTACAGAATTTTGCCCGATATCATTCAATTATTGCCCGATAACATTGCCAACCAGATTGCTGCTGGCGAAGTTATTCAACGCCCTGCTAGTGCGGTGAAGGAATTGCTGGAAAATGCAGTGGATGCCGGTGCCGATGCGATTAAACTAATTGTTAATGATTCAGGCAAGGCGTTGATACAAGTAATTGACAATGGCAAGGGCATGAGCGAAACCGATGCCCGAATGGCTTTTGAACGCCATGCAACTTCCAAAATAAAAACCATTGACGACTTGTTTACCATTAAAACCATGGGGTTTAGAGGAGAAGCGCTGGCCAGTATTGCTGCTGTAGGACAAGTTGAATTAAAATCGAAAAGAGAAGAAGATGAAACCGGTGTTTTTATTGAAATTGAAAACAGCCAGGTAATAAAGCAGGAGCCCATTGCGGTGCCAACCGGTACCAGCATTGCCATGAAGAATTTATTTTTTAATGTGCCGGCACGCAGGAATTTTTTAAAAAGCAATGCAGCAGAGTTAAGGCATATTGTTGATGAGTTTATTCGTGTTGCGATGTCGTTCCCCGAAATATTCTTTTCATTTACCAGTAACGGCCAACAGGTTTTTCATTTGGAAAAGGGAAGCATGAAACAGCGTATTGTGCAGATACTGGGCAATAGTTATGCGGCCAAACTGGTGCCTGTACAGGAAGAGACCGATTACATGAACATTTATGGTTTTGTGGGTAAACCCGAAACGGCTAAAAAAACCAGAGGCGATCAGTACTTTTTTGTAAATAACCGTTTTATTAAAAGCGCTTACCTGAATCATGCAGTGATGAATGCTTTTAATGAGATGATTGCCAAGGATAGTTTTCCGATGTATACGTTGTTCATCGATCTTGATCCGGCGCAGGTTGATATAAATGTGCATCCTACCAAGCAGGAAATAAAATTTGAAGATGAGAGAATTGTCTATGCATTTGTTCAGAGCGCTGTAAAACATGCGTTGGCACAATTCAGCATTACACCTACTTTGGATTTTGAACTGGATGCTTCCATACAGAGTCTGGATGCAGTAAGTAAGCCATTCACTGAAGAAAAGAAATCATCTGCTTCGGCGTCTTCTTTATACAATACGTTTACCAAAAAACATCAATCACATTTTATAGAAAGTAAGAGCGACTTAAAAAATTGGAAAGATTTTTATGAGAAGCCAGGGCAGGAGGGTAGTAGCTACAAGCCACAAGAAGAATTGAAATCGCTTGTAACCACAAACAACAAACCACAACCAGAAAACCTTGTTCAGCTGCATAATAGTTTTATAATAGTACAAACCATTAATGGCTATTTCCTGGTTAACCAACAAAATGCCCATGAGCGTATTTTGTACGAACGTTTTGCGTTGGCTGTTGAAGGAAAACCCATTGCCATCCAGCAGAGTTTATTTCCAGCTACGATAGAATTAGCCGCGTCTGATGCAGTGTTGTTAAAAGAACTATTGCAGGATATGAATCATCTAGGCTATCAGCTGGAACCCTTTGGCAACAATACTTTCGTAATACAGGGCACACCCGCCGATGTACACCAAGGCAACGAAAAAACCGCTATAGAAAAAATGTTGGAGCAGTACAAACATTTTTTCTATAGCGGTTTTTTCGTTGCCTTGGTGTACATCGGCGGGTGTGCCCTGTATTACGAAAG
>JBKJPN010000035.1:0-7046 GCA_046595125.1 Ferruginibacter sp. | reverse complement strand
CGGTGGTTTAAAACAAATGAATAAGGAACAGGTATTGCTTTTATTTAAAAAGATGAAACCTGTAATGTAAGAAAACCTGGTTTACTTTGCTTACCACAAAGGCACTGCTATAGCCATGTTCATTAATCTTCCCGATATTAACCAGTATTTTAAACATTTCAACGGCAAATTTGGTTTGTTACAAAAACTGGAGTTTTTATGGCGGCAAAAATTCAGAATGTCCACCAAGTTTGTGGGAATGGTATTTGGTGTAGTGCCCGAGTGGCAGGGTACCGGTATCGACTCCTATATCATTGGGGAATGTCGTAAACTTATCCAGGTGCCACCCTATTTATATAAAGAGTATGAAGTACAGTGGATTGGCGATTTTAACCCCAAAATGATTAACGTAGCCGAAAATTTTGGCGATACCTACCGTAGCAGAAATCTGGCAACTTATCGTTATTTATTTGACCGAACCAAGGAGTATAAGCGCCACCCGATGGTATCTTAATAACTAAACCCTTTTTATTTCTGTGCTTCAGTGTCTCTGTGGCAAATTCAATGGTCAGACGGGACGTCAGACCAAAAACAAATTCTTTTTTACAACCAAGATTACCGAAATTAGCAGCGATGGATAAGTTTATAGTATCGGCACGTAAGTATCGGCCACAGAATTTTTCGACTGTAGTGGGGCAGGCGCATATTACTACTACTTTAAAAAATGCAATCAATAATAATCAGCTTGCACATGCATTTTTGTTTTGCGGACCAAGGGGTGTGGGCAAAACAACCTGCGCCCGAATTTTAGCCAAAACCATCAACTGCGAAAACCGCACAACCGATGGTGAAGCATGTAACAGCTGCAACAGTTGTGTTACGTTTGATGCCGGCACTTCATTAAATATACATGAACTGGATGCGGCCAGTAATAATTCGGTAGATGATATCCGCAGTTTGGTTGAGCAGGTTCGTTTTGCACCCCAGGCCGGCAAATACAAAGTGTATATTGTGGATGAGGTACACATGTTAAGCTCATCGGCATTTAATGCGTTTTTAAAAACGCTGGAGGAGCCACCGCCTTATGCCATCTTCATTTTGGCAACAACAGAGAAGCATAAAATTCTACCAACCATCCTTAGCCGCTGCCAGATATTTGATTTTAAAAGAATTACCAACAATGATACTATTGAGCATATTCAGGAAATATGCGACAAAGAAAATATTAAAGCCGAAAAAGCGGCCCTGCATGTGATTGCACAAAAAAGCGAAGGTTGTTTGCGTGATGCGTTGAGTATTTTGGATAAAATTGTAAGTTTTAGCAATGGTGAATTAACCTACGCTAATACATTAGAGCATCTGAATATTTTAGATGAAGATTATTATTTCAAGATGCTGGACTTTATGCAGCAACAACAATTGAGCGATGCGATGTTGCTGTATGACGAGATAAATCGCAAAGGTTTTGAAGGCGATACTTTGCTGGAAGGTTATAGTGAGTTTATTAGGAACCTGCTGGTTAGTAAGGATACCAAAGCGGCCATACTGCTGGAGGTAGCCGATGATTTCAAACAAAAATATTTACAGGCTGCCAAGCAAATTTCTACCGGCTGGTTAATTGCAGCTTTGAATTTGTTGAACGAAGCAGAAATAAATTATAAGCAAGCCCGTAACAAACGACTGCATGTAGAGCTGGCCATCATCAAACTTACTTACCTGATGCAGGCGGTTGAAATGGTCAACAACGAAGGCACAGTTTCTAAAAAAAAAGTAGTTGAGTCTACGAAACCCGTTGCTTTTAAAACGATTCAACTCATAAAAGTAAAAGAGCGGGATGAACCTGTTGCTGTTCAACAGGTAACAAAAAAAACTACCGAAGCAAAGCTGATTATTGAAGAGCCAAAACCCGAGATAGAAAAATCAGCTGCCCAAAATCCAGCGGCAGTTAGCGCAGAGCCAAAAAAATCATTAGGTTCGCTTGATGCCATACGCAAAAAAGTACATGCTCAAAATAAAGCCAATGGCAATACGGTTAAAGAATTAACTGAAGAGGATTTAAAGAAATGCTGGGATATATTTATTGATAAACTGAGCGAAAAGAAAAACCATTCGGCGGTTACCAATTTTAAAATGGCCGAGCTACGGATTATTGATAATAATTCAATTGAAATTATAACCGGCAATAATATTCAGCAAAAATTTATTGAGCATGAAAGAGCCGAACTAGTTGATGACTTGCAGCAATATTTTTGCAACCGACAATTAACCTACAATGTTATTATTGAAGAAAATGAAGATGATTCGGCTCCCAAAGAAAAACCGTTAAACAGAAAACAACAGTATTTAAAGATAATTGAGGAATACCCGCTGGTGAAGGAATTAAAAGAACGACTTCGCTTAGAATTGGATTAGTAACTGAAACTTCCCTTGTTTTCCTCATTTTGCCTTAATTTCGAACCTCAATACCAAAAAGATATTAATATTATGGCAGAAGTGATACGCATGCCGCTTTTGAGCGATACGATGACTGAGGGGAAGATACTATCCTGGAATAAAAAAGTGGGTGATAAAGTAAAGGCTGATGACGTACTGGCCGATGTGGAAACCGATAAGGCCACCATGGAAGTGAATGGATATGTGGATGGAACTTTGCTTCACATTGGTGTACCTGCAGGCGAAGCTGCAAAAGTGAACCAGATTATCGCCATCGTTGGAAAAGAAGGAGAAGATTTTAAATCTCTTTTAGATGATGACGGCGGAACTAAAGATGAAAGCAAAGCCGTTTCTGCAGAAATAAAAGATGCTAAAAACGAAGACTCAGAACCCCAAACTTCAATCCCGATAGCTATCGGGACAAAATCAGAAACCGTTTCCTTGCCTGCAGGCGCAAAAGAAATACGCATGCCTTTATTGAGCGATACGATGACGGAAGGAAAGATTGTATCCTGGAATAAAAAAGTAGGTGATCTTGTAAAAGCCGATGATACGTTGGCCGATGTGGAAACAGACAAAGCGACGATGGAAGTAGTAGGATATGAAGAAGGTACTTTGTTATATATAGGTGTTGAAGCCGGACAAGCTGCACAGATAAATGAGATTATTGCCATTGTTGGCAAAGCCGGAACAGATGTGAGTGCTTATGTAGCTGCTGAAAAAAGTGGAGCAAATAGTCAGCAGTCAGCAGTTGGCAGTTCGCAGTCTGCGGCAGCAGAACAGCCTGCTGAAGCAATAGCTTCTGACGAGCAACAAACAGTGGATAACCAGCAAGCTTCTTCAAACGGAAGAATAAAAGCTTCTCCATTAGCAAAAAAATTAGCGGCCGATAAAGGAATCGATATCAGCAAAGTAAGTGGTAGCGGTGATGGCGGAAGAATTACTAAAAGAGATATTGATGGTTATGTACCATCGGCTGCACCGGCAACGGTCGCTGCAAAACCTGCGTCTACACCTGCTGTAGCAGTTCCTGCATTTACAGCAACCGGACAAGAAGGACACACCGATATTCCATTAACGCAAATGCGTAAAGTGATTGCACGCCGCTTGGGCGAAAGTAAATTTGCCGCACCGCATTTTTATTTAACCATGGAAATTAACATGGATAATGCCATGGCTGCTCGTACGCAGTTAAATGAGCTAAGCCCGGTTAAAATTTCTTTTAATGATTTTGTAATTAAAGCAGTAGCCTTATCATTGCGTCAGCATCCTGCTGTCAATAGCAGTTGGATGGGAGATTTTATCCGCCAGAATCATCATATACATATTGGCAGTGCGGTGGCAACGCCCGAAGGATTGATTGTTCCGGTGATTCGTTTTGCCGATCAAAAAACTTTGTCGCAAATTGCGGGTGAAGCCAAAGAATTATATGGTAAGGCGAAAGATAAAAAACTACAACCAAACGAATTCAGCGGCAATACATTTACCATTAGTAACCTAGGTATGATGGATATAGATGAGTTTACAGCTATCATCAATCCGCCTGATAGTGCTATACTTGCTGTGGGAAGAATTAAAGAAACAGTGGTAAAAAAAGGCGATGGTTTTGGTACAACCAATATTATGAAGCTCACCATGAGTTGCGATCACCGTACCGTGGATGGCGCTGTGGGAGCAGCTTTCCTGCAAACACTTAAAAAGTATCTGGAGAATCCGGTAACGATGTTATTGTAATTTCTCCTGTTTAAATAATTGAAGCGTCGGTGTAAAAGCTGACGCTTTTTTATTTTTTGTTGTCCCAGCAGTGATTCTTTAATCAGCTTCGGTGGCAGTTTATCCTGAGCGAAGTCGAAGGACACACTTGTACAAAATCTCAATAGTCGACACATAAAATAATATTTTCAATAAGTTTTGAAAATTCAATAATTACATTATCTTTGTGATGTAAATCAAAACATCATGAAACTTTCCGAAGCAAAAGCACAGTTTATCAGCAGTTGGGGCGCATTTGGTACACATTGGGGTATCAACCGCACCATGGCACAAATACATGCTTTGCTGCTAATCAGTCCTGATCCTATCACGCAGGATGATATGATGGAACAGCTAAACATTAGTCGCGGAAATGTAAATATGAATACCCGTGACCTTGTTGACTGGGGACTGGTTGAAAGAGTTTACATACCGGGTGAACGCAAGGAATTCTTCACAGCCGAAAAAGATATTTGGAAAGTATCTACCCAAATAATTAAAGAAAGAAAAAAACGGGAACTGGACCCCATGTTGAAACTGCTGAGTCAACTGGAAGATATTGACGGCGATAAAAAAGATAAAGAAGTGAAACAGTTTACAGAAACAATCGGAGGCATACGCAAATTTGGCGGCCAGGCCGATAAGGTTTTAGATGTGATGATTAAGGCAGATGAGAGTTGGTTCCTCGGCAGCCTCTTAAAGTTCTTTAAATAGCTAATAAAGGAAGCAAACAAATAAGCTGGAAAATTCCAGCTTTTATTTGAAAAATATATTTCAAAATTTTCTGAAAATATAAAACATACAATCATGAAAAAGTTTAAAGAAATCGATGTCTGGATGAGCATCATATTAATTGCCTGCTTCGCCGTTGCCAGCATCATAAACTACGACAATACATTCATAGTTGGTTATTTCGTAGTGGGAGGCTGGCAAGTTGCAAGCATGCTGGTGCATGCAACTACAAAAACTTTTACGCACAGGCGGGGTAGCAGGTATGTCTACCATTGGATAACAGTAATTTCTTTGGCAACCTTACCGGTTGGTTCTTTCCTAATACTGTTGTTTACTGCGCCCTTTATGGCAATTTATTACACTTGGATTTGTTTTGATGAAGTGCGTAAGATGAACGAACGCCCTTTAGCTATTTTAAAATAATTTATAACCAATAAACTACTTTTTATGAACTACATTATCATCACCTACAGCTTTTACTTAGTCATGACCATTGCGTTAACCATTTGGGTTGCCCGTACACTTTTTAAAAACGGAAAAGTCTTTTTGATCGACATTTTTCATGGCAATAAAGAATTGGCCGACAGTGTTAACAATTTATTGTTGGTTGGGTTTTACCTCATCAATATTGGCTACGCAGTTTATACCTTGCAGGTTACAGCCAGCATAACCAACGTACAGCAAACGATTGAGCAACTTAGTTTAAAAATCGGATTGATTATTTTAATACTTGGCGCCATGCACTTTTTTAATTTGTACATATTTTTTACGTTGCGTAAAAGAGCCACACAGGCTGCAAGGTATAAAGCGCCAGTTGCAAACGATTAGTAGTTTTATCACAACCCAAGAAAAAAAAATGAAAGAAAAAATTGTAATAGCAGGAGGAACAGGCTTTGTTGGAAAATATCTTACAGAGAAATTTAAGGCATTGGGATATCAGGTCCTAATCATTTCGAGGCAATCCAAACATATCAATTGGGATAAGGCCAATGAAATTACCAACGCTCTTGAAGATGCTACCATGTTAATCAATCTTGCCGGTAAATCTGTTGATTGCCGCTACAACAAAAAGAACAAACGGGAAATTTTTGATTCCCGTATTGATACGACAAAGGCGCTTGGCGAAGCCATTAAAAACTGTAAAAACCCGCCCGAGCTCTGGATAAATTCAAGTACTGCCACCATTTACCGCCATGCCCAAGACAGGCCCATGACCGAAAGTACAGGTGAGATTGGTTCAGGTTTTTCGGTAAATGTGGCAACAAACTGGGAGAAAATATTTTTCGATTTTGCATTGCCCAGCACCCGCCAAGTTGCCTTACGGATGGCAATCGTTTTGGGCAAATGCGGTGGTGTAATGCAGCCGCTTAAAAAGCTAGTACAGTTTGGCCTTGGGGGCAAACAGGGCAGTGGCAACCAAATGTTTAGCTGGATACATATAGAAGACCTGTTCAACATTATCGTCTTTTTACAAAAACAAAAGAGCTTTTCGGGTGTTTTTAACACTTCGGCCCCCAACGCCGTTAATAATAAAACGTTGATGCGAACACTTAGAAAAGAAATGAATGTGAAGATTGGATTACCAGCACCAGCCTGGCTGCTTACATTGGGCGCTATAATTATTAAAACCGAAACTGAATTAATTTTAAAAAGCCGCTGGGTTGTTCCAGAAAAATTACAACAGGCAGGATTTCAATTTACTTACCCAACTATTGATGCCGCATTTAAAAATATCGTAAATGATTAACTTTGAAGACATGAATCAGCAACCCGTTATATTGTTCGATGGTGTTTGTAATTTTTGTAACAGTGCCGTTAACTTCACTATCAAGCGAAATAGAAAAGGCACCATAAAATTTGCTGCGCTGCAGTCGAATGCCGGTCAAGAATTATTACAGCAATTTAATCTACCTGCAACAGATATGCAATCGTTTATCTTTATTGAAAACGGGACTTTATATAAACAGTCAACAGCAGCACTAAAAGTTTGCAGACATTTAAGAGGGTTGTGGCCACTTTGTTATGGCTTTATAATTGTACCCCAATTTATACGGGATGGTTTGTACAACTGGATAGCAAAGAACCGTTATAAATGGTTTGGTGTGCGGCAGGAATGTATGCTACCAACCCCAGAAGTAAAAGCAAGATTT
>JBKJPN010000016.1:0-14258 GCA_046595125.1 Ferruginibacter sp. | reverse complement strand
TACGACAAGTTTGAGCTGTTGCTGAAATACGGTTTGTATTACCAGTACCCACGCAACAGTTTTCAACTTAACAACGCCGACGGTACTTTCAGCGAAATTGGCAACTACGCTGGTGTTGCAGAAACTGAATGGAGTTGGGCACCGTTATTTGCCGATTTTGACAACGATGGCTGGAAGGACTTGTATATTACCAATGGTTTAAAACGAGATATCACCGACTGGGATTACAAAGTATTTGTTCTTGATTCTGTTATCAGAACGATGAACACTGGTAAATCTGTTGATCTGAACAGCTGGCTTAAAAGTATTCCTTCGGTACCAACAAAAAATTATTTTTACCACAATAATGGCAGTTTAAAATTTGATAATTATACCGATGTGTGGAGCGATTCGCCGCCGTCTTTTTCGAACGGCGCTGCATATGCCGATTTAGATAATGATGGCGATCTGGATTTAGTGGTTAATAATGTAGATGGACCTGCCTTTGTATTTAAAAACAATAGACGTGAGCTAGATGCAGCGAAATCCAATTTTATAAGATTTCGCTTTTATAGAAGTCCCGCTTCTCATGACGAAGTGTATGGTTCAACAGTAAAACTTACCAGCTCTGATGGGAAAATTCAGTTTCAACATTACCATCCGCAGCGTGGTTTTTTATCGAGTGTGGAGCATGTGCTACATTTTGGAATCGGTACCGATGCCGTAATAGCAAAGGTTGAAATTACTTTCCCCAATCAAAAGAAAATTGTGCTACAAAATGTTGCAGCTAACCAAGAGTTAACGCTGTACGAATCGAATGCTGTTGCTATGAATACAACTATAGCAGCAAAACCCACAACCAGTTTTAAAGACATTACTAAAACCGGCGTTTTAAAATACACGCAGACAGAAAGCGACTTTATTGATTTTAAAAGAGAGCCGCTTATACCCTACAAATGCAGCCGCAAGGGACCCTATTTTAGCAAAGCAGATGTAGATGGCGATGGCAGAGAGGACCTGTATATTGGAGGTTCATCCGGCAACGAAGGAAAATTAATGATGCAGAATTCCATTGGTGCTTTTGTTGAAAAAAAGCAAACTGCTTTTACAACTGACAAAGGTTATGAGGACATGAACTCGGTTTTCTTTGACGCTGATGGCGATGGTGATATGGATTTGTATGTAGTTAGCGGCGGTGCCGAATTTAAAGCTGGCGACAATATGTATCAGGATCGTTTATACCTCAATGACGGAAAAGGAAATTATACAAAAGCTGCAAATGCCTTGCCTACAATCAGCTTCAACGGATCTTCAGTTACTGCGCTTGATTTTGATGGAGATGGCGATTTGGATCTTTTTGTTGGCGGCCATGTGTTGCCGGGCGTGTTTCCAAAACCCGACAGGAGTATGCTGTTGCAAAACAATAAAGGCAAGTTTACCGATGTAACCAGCCTGTTTGCAAAAGCGCTCATGAGCCCCGGCATTGTTAACCAAGCCATCTGGGCCGATATGGATGGCGATGGCAAAAAAGATTTATCCATCAGTGGCGAGTGGATGTCGCCTGAAATTTTTAGTTACGAAAATGGACAGTTTACCAAGAAACAAAATTCGGTTCATGTAATACTGCCTTCAAAAAAAGATACGCTTATTAATATGGATGCGCTAAGTGGCTGGTGGTATAATATGAAGGCCGAAGATTTAAACAATGATGGCAAGCTTGATTTTATTCTTGGAAACCGCGGCATGAACTCTTCCATTAAAGGAAATATTTACGAGCCCTGTACTATTTATGCCAAAGATTTTGATAACAACGGAAGCTATGATGCAATACTGGGTTACTACAACCAAGGTAAATGCTATCCGCTGTATAGCCGAGATCAGTTGATGGACCAGGTACCCAGCATGCGTAAGAAATTTGTTCGCTACCGTGATTACGCAGGGAAAACCATGGATGGTATTTTAACAGAGCAGGAGAAAAAAGATATGGATGTGTACAAAACCAATTTCTTTGAATCGGGCGTATTGATGAATGAAGGCAATGGCGTTTTTCGCTTTATTCCCTTTCCCGAAAAAGCGCAGTTCTCTACCATTAACGATATGATTATTGATGATGTAGATAATGATGGCATAAAAGATATATTGGTTTGTGGTAACAGTAACGACCCAGCCGTAATGGTTGGTGTGTACGATGCAACATCGGCGCTGTTTTTAAAAGGTACAGGCAGTGGCAATTTTACCGCCGTATCACCAACCGAG
Organism: Ferruginibacter sp.; assembly: GCA_046595125.1. Taxonomy (GTDB): domain Bacteria; phylum Bacteroidota; class Bacteroidia; order Chitinophagales; family Chitinophagaceae; genus Ferruginibacter. Next base: position 12,023 of record JBKJPN010000016.1, on the reverse strand, counting down.
AATGGACTCACTGTTTTAGGCGAATCTCGTAAAATGATTTATCAAAAAGACAAGGGCAAAACCACATTAATATTTTTAAAAAATGATAATGCGGCGCAGGTTTTTATAAAAGAGTAACCAAATAAAAAAAGCTGCACTTGCAGCTTTTTTTATTTCATCAATATTTTTTTAAACTTCTCAATCTCGGCTATTTCCAAAGCCGAAATATTCTCGTTGTTATCAAATTTCGATTTTAAAAAAACCAATCTTTTGTGTTGCGGAAATTTTTCCAGTATCGCAAGCAACGTTTCGCCTACTGCCAAATCCTTTACAGGCAATGGAGCTGTTATGGTTGCTGCCGCTCTTTCTCTGGTTGGTTTCTTTTTAATAATGGCTTCTAGTGTGGCAATCTTGCCTTGAGAAATCGTTTCGGTTTTTAAAGCCTTGCTGTGCAAGCCTTCCAGCTGTTTTTTACTGAGGCCGCCGCGATTGCAGTATTGCTGGTACAGGCTGTTTACAAAATTTGATGTGGGGTGAGCAGCTGCCATCTCTTTTAATATCGCTAAAAGTATATCCATTTATAATGTAGTGAAAGTAGTAAAACTTTTTTTGCCGATGATTTTAAGTTCGTCGCCCACGCAAATCCATTTACCAACTTCTGTTGGCGGCAAATAACAATCAACCGATAAATAGTAGCTGTGTGAATAGTTTTCCAGATTGGACCATTCGGGAAGACTGCCTGTTCTATGATCGGCAAATGATTTTTGAAACCCACGTATTACATCACCTGTTTGTGGATGCCTTGTGGGCACGATACATCTTGCCCTTGGGGCCATACCAAATACATGTACTTCTCCTATTGTAAATTCAATCGCTGTTTCGTCATTATAAAAAAGTTGATCTTCCCAAAAGGCTGGTACAGCAGAAATTTCAATATTTGCCCTAAACCTTGTTCTTGTCTCCTCTATTTCCATTTGGTTAAACCAACCACTTACCGTTTCAATACTTGCCGACGATATTACAGTTACACCACTTTCATCAGGCACATCTAAAAACCTGCCAGTCGTATTTTTATGTAGGTTTACGGGTATATTAAAAAACAAGGAGAGATATTCATCAATTTTTCCCTTTTCACCTTCTAAAGAAAATTGATGCCAGTTGGTTTCAGTTTCGTGCCGGAAGCTGATTTTGTTTTGCGCCAAATCTATTTGCATCCGAAGCAAATGAACCAAGGCATTTTTCTTGCCATTTACATATTTGTTGTTGAGGTCTTTTATTGCATACTCCCTGTCGTGAAGTAAGCATCCACCATTCCCAATCTGTACTTTTTGCAGGTCGATACCTTCCAGCGATTTTACTGGGTAAATAGTGATGCAGCTAATAACAGGTTTTATTTCCATAAAAATGTGGTAACAGGTATCGTTAAATAAAGTATAAAGCCTTTTTCAACCTTAAACCGTCTTTTATGGTACAGGTCTATTACGCATAACCAATTTAAACCTTTAATCATGAAAAGATTTTTACGTCTCGAAATTTCTACTAAAGAAACCATTGCCTTTGTCGCCATTTTATGCTGGATTATTGCTTCTTGTTTTGTTGACCTGCCCAATGTAAATTCACTTGGCAGGTAATTGCAAACCAGTCGTATTTAAGGCGCTTCAAAAAAACTTCGGCTCCATATACAATATTAGAGTATATGTACCGTTAAGCTTTAATACAATCAACATTCTATGAACAGAACAAAATACCAAGCAAAAAACGGTCATATATTGGTTCAGATTATTAAGGGTTTTATAGGTAAACTCCGCCAAAATCCGGATATGTACCCGATAAGGTACTATAAAAAGAGTCGCAGATTCCGCAGTGATTTTAATAGTCAGGCAGTAAAATAACCCATGTTGCCCGAAAATTCCACATTAAAAAAATCAAGCGGTTTTGCTCTTACAAGGCCTGTCAACAATTTGTACTTTTGATATTCAAAATCCAACGTATGAAAAACACATCAACAAATCACCATGTAAGCCTCAGCACTGTCCTGAGTTTTTTTGGTCGTGCATTTAAATTTCTATTTGAATCAAACAATAACAGGGAATTCCAAAGGCTGAAAGACTTTATTGCATCTTAACGGCTAACTAAACAAGTATTCCACATCAGCCTTGCTTAACGCTTTTACAAAACTGGCGTCATCGGCTATCAGTTCGCTGGCAAGTTTGCGTTTCTTTTCCTGCAACTGCAGAATTTTATCCTCAATAGTATCAACGCAAATCATGCGGTAGGCAAAAATATTTTTGGTTTGGCCGATACGGTGCGTACGGTCAATGGCTTGTTGCTCTACGGCCGGGTTCCACCAAGGATCAACAATATATACATAATCGGCTGCGGTAAGGTTTAAACCTACACCACCCGCTTTCAGCGAAATTAAAAACACTCGGCATTCATCATTATTTTGAAAATTCTGGATAGCTTTCTCCCTGTCCATTGCAGAAGTACTGCCATCAAAATATTCAAAGGGAATATTATCCTTAATCAGTTTCTTCTTTATTAAAGCCAACATGCCCAAAAACTGAGAGAAAATTAAAGCTTTGTGATCGCCGATATTTTCTTCGATCTCACGGGCCAGTTCGTCTAGTTTGATGGAATTATTTGGATATTTTTCCTCTTCATTTAAAATAGCCGGACTATCGCAGATCTGGCGAAGCTTCATTAAGCCTTGCAAAATGGTTAACTGCGATTTGCCGATTCCCTGCTGATCGATGGTGCCCAGGATTTTCTCCCGGAAACTATTGCGGTAAGCTTCATACACTTTACGCTGCTCCTTTTCCATCTCACAAAACAAAATAGTTTCTGTTTTTTCGGGCAGGTCTTTAGCAACCTGTTCTTTGGTACGGCGTAATATAAAAGGAAATAGCAGTTTGCGTAGATGTTCCTTTTGCTCCTGCTCACCAAACTTATCAATGGGCGTCGCAAATTCGTTTCTAAAGAATTCCATGTTGCCCAGCAGGCCTGGGTTCAGGAAATTCATTTGCGCAAAAATATCGAAGGTGTTATTCTGCAAAGGGGTACCACTCATACAAAGCCGGTTTTTTGCATTTAATAAAGATGCAGCCCTGGTAACTTTTGAAGCCGGGTTTTTAATGGCTTGGCTCTCATCGAGTACCACATAATCAAAATTCAGCTTCAACAGAACTTGTATATCGCTGCGCAGCGTGCCGTAAGTGGTAATGATGATATTATGCTTTTTCAGTTCTTCAATGTCTCTGCTGCGAACACTGCCGTGGTGAATATGCCAGCTTAGCTTTGGAGCAAATTTATTCACTTCATTTTTCCAGTTGTAAATTAGTGTGGTAGGACATACCACTAGCGCCAACAAATTCTTGTTTACCTGTTTATAATGATGCAACATACTGAGTGCCTGAATGGTTTTACCCAAACCCATATCATCGGCTAAAATACCGCCCCAGCCTACATCGTTCAAATAATTAAGCCACTGAAACCCCGAGGTTTGATAAGGCCGGAGTATATCTTTTAAATGTGCTGGTGGTAGTGTTTCTGGAATGTTTTTAAACTCTTTCAGCCGCTCGTATTTTTCGTCCAGCTCAAAACTCAGCTCCTTTTCGTCACGGTTTTCGTACAGCTCGTCAATTACACTCATGTGGTATTTCGATAAGCGAAGCTGGTCTGTTCTGCCATCGCCCACTTTAAACAGCAGCGAATATCTTTTCAACCATTCATCAGGCAGAATACCTAAAGTGCCATCGCCAAGCTGTACGAAAGATTGTTTGTTTACCAGCGCAGTTTTAATTTCATCAATGCCAACGCGTTGTTCGCCAAATTCAATTTCCACTTTGGCATCAAACCAATCTAGCCCGCTGCTAACATGAATATGCGTATTAGGCCTGGCAGTGTTAAAACGAAAATTACGCAGTGCTTCAAATCCAAACACCGAAATTTTCATTTCGTTCATCGCATCCACAAATAAAAAGAACCAGTTATTGCGCAATACATCGGCGCCTCTTAATACCAAGTTATTTTTATTATCATCGGGCCTTACAAACATAGAGTGCAGACTTTCCAGCTTTTTAAGAAAAGCTTCTTCTGCTTCTAAATTTCTTTCAATGATGAGTATCTTATCACCATCGGGAATGACAATGTTTTCTTTATCGTTAGGCTTGGTTTCAAAACCTTTGTAAGTAAATATGGGCTGAAACACAAGATAGTCGCCCTTTTCCTGCAGTTGCAGTCTAACTTCCGGCTCGCCACTTTTTATTTCACGTACCAGACTTTTATCAAACTCCACCTGGTATTCTTTAGTTAAAGGAAGAATAATCTTCTTCATTTTATCCGCCCAGTCATCTTTGCTGAGTTTAATGTTTCCTTCTTTCAGGAATTTTTCGGCCTGTAAAACGTCTTCAGCTTTTTGCCACAGATAAACCACCTCATCACTTAGGTACAACAAGCTGCTGTTACATTCATTATCGGTGAAAGGAAATGTTTCGCCCAACAATTTCACCGTACACGCAATTTCAAAATGATTGTTTACCGCTTGTACTTTAAAAACCGGCGCTATAAAATCTTCACTGAGTTCTATCTCAGTAAGGTTAGCTGTTGTAAAGTTTTTTCCTTTGGGCAATATGAATACGAAATGATTGGCTGTTTGTTCTTCAAATATTTTTTTCAACTTAGGTTGAAGGTATTCTGCAATCAATGCCTTGGTATCTTCGGGCAAATCATCTCCATCGGCATGAATAATATTTTCCCAAATGCCGCTGAACGGTGAGTTACGGTCGAGATATTTATTTATTTCGGAGGCCTGCAATTTGCGTATCTGTTGTAACAGTTGTCTATCTTCTTCGTTGTAAGCTTCTGTGTCAACAAATTTGGTCATGTCGAGCTTTTCAACAATTCCTACATAGGCAGTACTGTCTTCATTGGCTTCGCCCTGCACAGCATCAACTTCAAAATTAGGGTAGGTTTTAGCATTAAAATTAAAAACTATGCCCAGTCTTTTTAATGGCTGTTCGGCAACCGCCACTTCTTCTTCGGGCATTTGAGGCACAATGAAAGTCTCTGTGGGCCTAGCTGAAACGGTACCCGGTGCCACTCGTTTAATGGAGCTATCCAGTACTTTCAAAAAAGGTTTGCCATCTTTATAAGTAAATTCAAACTTGGCTACTAAATCATCATCCAGACTGTAACCATAAATCTGCAGCAGTTTATTTTTTTCTTTGTCCCAATTGCGAATGCTGTCGAAATAATTAGCTCCATAGGCATCCAGCAATTGTAAAAAAAGCAAAGTCTTATGTTCGCAAAGCGGATGCTCGGTTTCGCCACATTTGCAGGAAGTATCAAAATTACGTTCGTCGTTTTTTTGTATCACCAACGGATAAGACTCTCCTTCTATGGTAAGTTCTGCTTCCACTCGTTCATCGGCGGCTTTTAAAATATTTGCCTTTGTGCTGCGTAAAATATTTTCGGCTGTAGCATAAATACCTGGCGACGAAAGCAGCTTTATCATCTTTAGTTCAATATGCTTCATCTTAGCAACGGTATGCCGTTGATTATATTGAATATTGGTATTGCCAAGCATATTCTTATCTACCATATCCTGCAGGCGAATCAATGCTGCAGCTTCGTGGCGGCAGATATCGCCTAGGTTATACGGACATGAACAACGGACCGTCATAGATTTTGCGTCGGTATATTTCTGAATATATACTTTGTAAAAAGTTGCATAGCTATCATCTTTCACCCGAAAAACAATGCCCCCCATAAGTTGGTCGTGCTCAACCAACTCAACATAACCTAATGCATGAATTTTCTTTCCACGACGAATTACCTCATCATTGCCGGTATTGTAAACATATTTTATAAGGTGCGGTAGAGCCATCTTCGATTTAAGATTGCCGATTTAGGATTTCAGATTTTTAAGAATAGATGTTGATTAAATACAACTTCTTTTCTGAAAAAGGCAATTTACAAAAGTAACGAAAAAATGTGAAGCATTTGGATCAATCAGGTTGTCAGGAAACAATTTCATGCTAAATTTTTATTAAAACACAGATTGGCTATTTAGCCAGCAGTTTTCCTTCTTCATAAACAACTAGCGTATTTGCTGAATCGGCTGTTAAACAATAGCGAATATCTTTTTCAAGTCCAAATCCCGAAAGGCGTTGGTAATGCGATGCTTTTTTCGATTTCATAAACTCAAACAAATCAGCTTTTGCATCATTATACATCGTTAATGCTATTTGAGAAGAATCACAATTAATGGAAAAATGTTTTCCAATACGGTCGATAACTGCACCTGCAAACAGCGTGTCTTCAATATTCACCCGGTTCTTCCAGGCGGCGCAGCCCAGTATTACATTTTGATTTTGGGCTATTAAATAATCGCATACAGCCGACAGATTAGGAAACGAACCGGTAATAATGCCTTTCGCATTTTTATCTAAAGCCATTTGCAATAACCTAGTTCCATTTGTTGTGGTGAGCACAAGTGTTTTCCCTTTGATAAATTCTTCGGGGTACTCAAAAGGAGAGTTGCCGTATTCCAATCCTTCTGCAATTTGGCCATCACGTTCACCGGCAGTTATACTGTCAATTTGTTTGCCGATGCGGATACATTCTGTTACACTATCAACCGGAATGATGGATTTTGCACCGTTATGCAAGGCTGTAGCAATAGTAGATGTTGCCCGCAGCACATCAATAATCACCACAATGCTTTTATCTACTTCGTATAGGTCGAGTAAGGCAGGAGAAAGACTGGTATATAATTCGGGTTTGGTTTTTTGCATTATTTAAATTTAACTCAAAACAGCTCTCCATTTCTGGGTTTCGGCGTAATCTTTTATAACGGCATTTCTTTTAACCAATAGTTTTTGGACATAAGATTTAAGAAAGACCGCATTTAAAAATTTACCTAATACCCCGTAAGGTGTTTCAAAATTCAACAGGTCAATTACGATGGTTCCGTTTTCGGCAGCTTTAAAATGATGCTCATGTCGGAAGCTTTTAAAATCGCCTTTTTGCATTTCATCTATAAAAAAAGAAGGGGGCTCCATCTCCATAATCTTAGATTTAAACTGGCGAGTTTTAAAAAGGTGTTTTGCTTGCCAGGTAACCGTTTCGTCTTTATTAATAAGACCGCTCATTACACCATCAATCGCTTTTTCGTTTGTATCAATTGTTGATATCTGGTGCAGATTAATACTGCGGCTTAAATCAAAAACCCGGTCAATTGGAGCTCCAATGAAAGAAGTAATATGTATCAGCGGCATATTTATAAATGGATAATTAGTTAGTGGACAATTAATAATGTCTCAGGGTTAAACTAGTCTTTTTATTTTTGAGCGGCTATTATTATTACAAATTATCAATTAAACAAAAGGTGTTTTTACCACTATTGCTTTTATTAGAGTATTGCGTACACTGATGTAAATTTCGCTACCGGCTGTTGCATATTTTGCATCAACATAACCCATACCAATGGCTTTGCTCAGTGTAGGCGATTGTGTGCCTGAAGTAACCCGGCCAATTACCGCTCCTTCAAAATCTTTTATTTCATAATCGTGGCGTGCAATGCCTTTTTCCAGCATTTCAAAACCTACTAATTTTTTTTCAAGGCCATCCACTTTTTGCTTTTCAAAGTAAGCTCGGTTGGTAAAATCCTTGCTGAATTTGGTTATCCAACCCAAGCCAGCTTCCAACGGCGATGTAGTATCATCAATATCATTACCATATAAACAGTAACCCATTTCTAAACGCAGGGTATCTCTGGCGCCCAAACCAATAGGTTTGATATCGCCTTTTTTGCCGGCTTCAAAAATAGCATCCCAAATTTTTGTAGCATCATCTCCTTTGTCTTCAAAATAAATTTCGGCACCACCTGCCCCGGTATAACCTGTTGCACTTATCAAAACATTTTCAACGCCGGCAAATGTTCCCTTGGTGAACGTGTAATATTTAAGGTTCATCACATCTTCTTCAGTAAGTGTTTGTAAAATCCTTGTTGCATTGGGACCTTGTATGGCAAGCAGGGCTGTTTTGTCGGAGATATTGTGCATCTCCACATCTTTATCGTTATGCTGCTGAACCCAGTTCCAGTCTTTTTCAATATTACTGGCGTTTACCACCAGCATGTAAGATTTATTTTCTTCGAGACAGTACACAATCAAATCATCTACAATGCCTCCATCATTATTAGGAAAGCAACTGTACTGCGCTTTACCCGCAGTTAATTTTGAAGCATCGTTGCTGGTAACTCTTTGTATCAGGTCCAAAGCGTTTTCTCCTTTCAAAATAAATTCGCCCATGTGGCTTACGTCAAATACACCAACCGAGTTACGTACGGCAGCGTGTTCATCATTAATTCCAGAGTAGCTGATGGGCATGTTATAACCCGCAAACTCAGCCATTTTAGCACCTAAGTCAATATGTTTTTGTGTAAAGGGAGTATTCTTCATGAAAGAAATTATTTTATTTGATGATTAAACTGTGGACAAAAGTAAAATAAAAAATGGATGAGCCCTAATAAAGAGTCCCCCGAAAAGTCGGGGGACGGTGTTGCTTCAACTTCAACTCAACTATTGAAACTTTTTTAGTTAATATTTATCATCGGACTGTAAACCGGAAGCTGTGCATTCAATGGCATTGGGTCGTTGTTGTTTGCTCCAATTTTATCCAATTGCTGCTCTATTTTTTCCTTTACTTTTTCCAGCGAATCTTTTAAGCGCTTCTTTTCGTTTTGCAGTTTCTGATTTAGCGAATCAATCTTGTTTATTGGTTCGCCATTGTTATACCTGTAATTGTCATCACTATTATCATCAGTTATAACTTCTACACCGTTGCTGTTAATATTAACTCTTGTACGGCCTTTTCTGCTGGCAGGTGTTCCATCAAGTTTATACAAACGGCCGTCTGCTTTCATTTCGTATTCAATTCCGTTCTTCCAGTCTTGTGCCTCATCGTCCGAATCATAATTCCAGTCATCGTTGTTCCAATTTCCACCAAGATGAACATTATTAAACCAGCTCACGCTTTTATCAATTTTTATCTTTTTGCCCACCGGTACATAAATGGTTAATATTACTCGCTGGTTACGGAACTTATCTGTTTTATTAATTGCAATTCCTCTGTCCAACACCAGTACACTGTCTTTTTGAACTCCAGAATACTGAATGGCGGCTGCATTATTTTCAGCAATGTTTCTTGAGCGGCCTGTAGCCATTTTAATAACTGTAACCCTGAAGCTGTCGGTATTAGATTTCACAATACGAACATCAACATTATTTACAAAGGCAGTATCTTCCTGAATACCTTCGAAGGGTTCAAACCTTAAAAATCTGCTGCGTTTGTATTTTTCCAGCGGCGTAACGGCTGTAAATTCAAGTTTATTAACTGATGGATTGATTAAAGCGATTTCCTGCTCGGCCATATTTTTACTGTTGTAGCTAAAATCTCTGGTTATAGATGTTACCAGTAAAATGAAACTTACCCAGCCAATTACCCAAAGTGCTCCAAAGGAAAAACCAAGCATGCTACCATGTCTTTTTGACCCCGCGATTTTACGGATAATCCAAGTAATGATACCAATGATGGGCACTGCAATAAAGAACAATAGTGTACCCCAGGCAAACAGGTTTTGATAATCGTTATGAATAACAAAATCTTTTAAAGGAAATAAGCCGATGGACAGAATAGCCAATGCAAACAATCCCATCACCAATGCAAAACCAACACAGCCTATGATGAAGTAGGCAAATATTTTAGCAATCATGGCAATTACATTGCCCAAGCCGCTGCGGTTACGTTTTGTAAAATTCTTTACATCACCAGCCATTTCTGTTGCTTTTTCGCTAATAACAGAGGAAGCTTCTTTACCAAATTTTTCGGCTTTCTTTCCAACACCTTTCATCTCTCCCATTACCGATGCTTTAATAGAGTTCATATCTACTTTTTCGCCTTTCATTTCCAGCTTTTCCGAAGTGGTTAAAGCCTCCGGAATTACTATCCACAAAATGATATAAACAATAAGTGAAGTTGGACTAAAAGTAAAGCGCATAAAATCGCCAAAATTCCACAAACCGCCCCAGTGGCCCCAGCGTGATACAAATGAAAGAAATGGCAATAGGAATAATACCCTAGGTATCCAGGCGTTGATGCCGAAATAATTTCCGATACCGCTGCACACACCTGCAATCACCTTCTCATCCGGATTACGGAAAAGTTTTTTACGAGTACCACCAATTTGTGTGGTGGCAGTGCTTGGTACGGCAATCCACATAATGATGTAGGTTAAGAAACCAATACCGGAGAACAACAGGATTACAAAAATTATCCTGGTTACTACCACATCTACATTAAAATAATTGGCAAGGCCGCTACACACACCACCCAGTACTTTGTCGTTCTCATCGCGGAATAATTTTTTACTGCCGGTTGATGAACTGTTTGAAGAAGATTGCTGCTGTTGGTTACTTTCTGATGAAGATGCTCCGGTTGGTGCTGTCTGCGAATCATCCATAGTTTCAAACTCTTCGGGGCGGCCCATACTTTTAATAATGGCGTTTACATCATCATCAGTAATGCATGTGGCGCCTTTGGTCAGCCTTTCCTCAAAAAGTTCACCAATGCGACTTTCAATGTCGTTGATGATTTCATCTTTGCCCTCTTCGTTGGCAAAGTGGCGGCTCAGGCTTTCGGTATAATTTTTCAGCAGGTCAAATGCTGATACTTCTATCGGAACAACCCGTCCTTGGAAATTTATATTTATTACTTGTTTCATGGCTTTAGTTTTTTGTTTCTTTAGTTGATTTGTCCAACAAAAAAATCATGGCTATACTTTTTTATTAGGAGTTGTTGAAGTTGTTATCCTCTTCGGGTGCAGGATCGTTGTTAATAATTGGAATTTCTTGTGTTTCGTTGGCAACAAACTCGGTTTTGGTTAATGCTCTTACAGCATTGGCCAGTTCAAACCAGGTTGATTCAAGCTCCTTGTAAAATTCTGCGCCTTTATCAGTCATCGAAAAATATTTTCGTGGCGGCCCGCTTGTGCTTTCTTCCCAGCGATACGATAATAGTTCTGCATTTTTAAGCCTGGTCAACAGGGGGTACAAAGTACCTTCCAGTAGGTTCAGGTTTGCCGCCTTCATTTTTTCAATGATATCCGAAGGGTAAGCTTCGCCCTCTTTTATTATAGAGAGGATGCAAAACTCCAGAACTCCCTTTCGCATTTGGCTGGCTGTGTTTTCAATGTTCATGGCTTCAATTTTTTAATCCCTGCAAACTCCTAGCCCCTCTTTCTCTCCGCCAGCAGGCGGAGGAAAAGGAGAAGATTGTTGCGAAGAATTTTTCGAGAAATAAATTATTCATGGCTATACTTTAAGAACTTTATGATTGGAGATTAACCGGTTTTCCCCCTTTCACAACACAAAGATAGTATTCTTTTAGTACTATGCAACACATAATACCATATTTTTTATAGTAGTGGGCGCTGAATATTAGCAGATATTGGCCGAAACCATTGCCTGTATTGAGTTTTTTAATAAAAAATATTTTTTAGGATTAGGGTTGGTTTTGATGAACGGCTTATTTTAAGGTATAAATGATGTAGCTTTCTCCTGAAAAAGGTCAGTATTATGGCAAATTCCAATAAAATATTTAGGCAGGATGGCAAAATTTGTGTTTAGGACTCAACTTTGCTGTTAATCTTTCTATAACATGAAAAATAACAGTAACAGCGGCCCCCCTTTTGCGTATCTTATAGTAAGGAGGAAAACATTATGAAATACATTTTTTACATACTCAGCAGCCTGTTTATTTTAATAAGTTGCAAAACCAGCAAAGACTATTTATCACGCAGTGATAATGATAAAACCCTTTTTGATGCGGTAAAAACCCTCAAAAAATACAGCAGCGATACAGCGGCCATGAGAGCTTTGCCTGTCTTATATACCACGGCACAGCAGCGTAATCTGCGTAAAATAAATAGCTACAACAGTTCCAAAGAACTGGGCCGTTGGGATAAAATACTTGATAGCTAT
>JBKJPN010000242.1:0-3368 GCA_046595125.1 Ferruginibacter sp. | reverse complement strand
TACACCTGGGGCTGTATTTAAAGTAGTAGTACAGGTTGGCACAGGATCTACTGTTGCGCCCACGGTTGTACCGGTGATAGTTTGTCCGCACGCTATTGGTAAAGCGCCAGTACAAAGGTCATTTGGAATTCCAGCTGCACAGGTACGAGCTAAAGTAAATGAGCCTGAAGCAGTTCCAAAACCGGTTACCAATACATAATATGTTGTTGCATTTACAGTTGGAAATGAAACCTGAGATTGTAATCCGCAGAAATCATCGTTACCCACTACACAAACCAAGCCAGCACAGGTACCAGTAAATACTCCAATCTTGGTATCGTAAGCAGATCCGCAAAGGCTTAATGTGGTATTCTGACCATCTCCGACAAAAGTGTACCAAACACCCGGAGCTGTATTTAAGGTAGTAGTACATGTTGGCACAGGATCTATTGTTGCGCCCACTGTTGTACTATTGATGGTTTGTCCACAGGCAATTGGTAATGCACCCGTGCAATCATCATTTGTTGTTGTAAGATTAAACGTAACCGTATTGTCGGTACTGGTTGAGGGAAGGTTAGGCTCACTTATAGCATTGATAGCAGCACCCGCTGCAACAGTAGCTATTACCGTTCCGCTCATCGTCATTCCAGATACAGCTACATTATAAGTAGTACCAGATCCGGTAATTACCTTAGTAGTTGCTCCTGCAGTACCAGCTAAGTTAACACCAGCCGCACTAAACCCGGTAACTACCTGATCAAATACCACCGTAAAATTAATTGGTGATACAGACGTAGGATCTGGTTGAGTTGCCGCCTGATTAATGGTTACTGTTGGATTCGTTGCTGTACCCGCTGGTATTTTAGCAGTCCATAAACCTCTTCCATGAGTTCCGGCAACAATCGTACTGTCGCTGGCACGCATTTTAAGCATATAGGTGCTTACCGTTGGGAAAGTTGTTTCGGGCAACCAATTGGTTGACGCCCCGTTTATATTTGTTGTTGTATAAATACCCGCTTCTGTAGCCAGATATAATTTAGCATTACTGCCCGGCTCAAACATAGCCCAACGAACTGGCATATCAGGTAAATCACCATCAATTGCAGACCAGCTGGTTCCACCATCAGTAGAAACCCACACATTATTTATACCATAGTTTGTATAGGTAGCTACTAAATTATTATCATTAGTACCGGTATTTACACAAATAATAGTACCAGCGGGAAAACTGCCTCCTGTAATATCTGTAGCAGTAACATTGGCTCCGTTTGCAGGTACATTTGCATTATCTAAACGGAAAAGTTTACCATTATTAGTACCGAAAAACAACCTGTTTGCTGTAAAAGGAGAATATTTTGCAGACAATAAAGAGCCTGTCATATTAGTTACATTAAACACAATACTTGTACCGCTGGTGTTCGCATTATCCCATCTTCTTATTGTGCCTGCACTGTTACCACAATACATAATATTCTGTGCATCATCATAATCAAAAGGATTTACAAACTGTCCAGTACTACCAGAAAGATTTATAGAAGTCCAACTGGCACCACCATTGGTGCTGCGACGATACTGATTATAAACATAACTACCATATTGTATTGATGGGTCTTGTTGGTTAATGTGTACAATACAACCGTCTCCGCCTGTTACTTCAATCGAATAACTTAAACCGGCATTACTTAAAGCATGGGTTCCGTTATCCTGTGCACCTGCCAACAAGTAAGGCGAGCCTGCAGTTGGGTGTATAGCAGCTGAATAAAACTGCTTGATACCTAAGTTTCTGTTTTTGGAAATAAAGGTTGCGCCATTGTCATTAGAATAAAAAACTCCGCCATCGTTGCACATGATTAACCGGGTTTGTCCACCGGCAATCCAGTATTGAGCAAAGTGGTGATCGGCATGAACATACGGTGCACTAGTTACCCAATATGTCATTCTTGTCCAGGTTGCACCTGCATCGGTTGACCTGAATGCATCTAAGCCTCCTGTTATTATTTCGTTTGTATTAGTAGGATTAACGGTAAGACTAATATTATACCAGCCTTGCGTAGCAAGGCCTGCAGGTAAAATAACTGTATTTTGTTTTGTCCAGTTTACACCTCCGTCCGTTGATCGGTAACAACTATCGGAAGCATTTCCTGAATTTACAGTAACCGCATATATCAAATTCCCTACTACCGCCAACTCTGAACGTACCGCTGCAAGATTAGAAGTTCTGAATCCAGCACCCGAAGACCAGGTAGACATCGTAACGGTGCTTGGGGTTGTTGAGTAACGTTGTGCAACAACACTGCCTCTGTAACCAAACATGGCATTTAGATTTCCCGAAGCTGTGAATTTAATATCGGTACATGACCTGTTATTAGAAGACGCTACGTCCAGATTATCGGGTGTAATATCTGTCCAAGTGGTGCCACCGTTATTAGAACGGAATAGGCCGCTTTGCTGACTAATAGGAGTCGTTGTTATACGAAGTGCGAGGTAAACATTTCCTGCGGCATCGCATGCAATCTTAAAAGAACGCAAATAATTGGCTGTTGAAGCCAGAAAGGTAAAACTAGTACCTCCATTGGTCGATTTCCAAACACCACCGCCATTAACACGGTCTCCATTATCTGTAGGTTCACCTGTTGAGAAATATATTGTTTGCGGATTTGTAGGATCCTGACAAATTGAAGAAATAGATAAGTTTGAAAAACGGTCATTAATGGCAACCCAGTTAGGGGCAACTCCACCGGTAAGGAAGTTCGTACACTTCCAGATACCGCCGGCCACGCCAGACGCAAAAGCAGTATTACCTGTAGCATCGTTCAGGGTGTCTAAAAGAAACCCTCTCATCCTGCCGGCAGTATGCCCTCCTGTATTTCCAGGTCCTCTGGTATTTCCATTGGAAGGACCAACACTATCGTAAATGGGACCACGCTCAATCCATGGAAGCGGAGCGGCTGTCAGGTTTGAAAAGTTAGACGATCGCTGCGCCTTCTTCAACTGCTCGGTATGCTCAATGGCAGCATTTAAGCGGTTGTAAGGCACGTAGCCTAATGCAGGATCTTTTTCCAAATCAGCTGCATATTTATCTCGTGCAGCTGGATTATCACCAGATTCTTTTTTTGCCTGAGCAAAAACTAATGAAGTGGAAAAAAGTAAAATACCGGTAAAAAGTAACAAGTAAATTTTTCTCATTGTTAATTGTTTTGGAGTAACGTAGATATAGATATGCCTCTTTAATAATGTAAGTTATAGGAAATTATTATATCTAAAAAATAATAGACAAAATATTTTTTTTGCAACGCTAAATAACAAAAAAATCCCTCCCGAATTAATCGGGAGGGATTGTATAAAGCGGTGTTTGTTTATCTTATTACGACCACTCTACAGATAGCTAG
>JBKJPN010000228.1:0-24376 GCA_046595125.1 Ferruginibacter sp. | reverse complement strand
GCCGGCAACTTAAAAGGACCGGCAATTTTTTTGCATGACAGAAATAAAAAACCTGCGTAAAAAAATAAGAATAAAAAATCCCAACAAGTATTGTATATAGCAAGGAGTATTTTGTGTGGATGTTCGGTTGTTTTCCAGGCATTAATGATACTGGTAACTTGGGTGTTGTTATATGCAAACTCCAGATTGAGAATGCCAAGCGGTGTTACAGTAGTTTTCAAAGGTGCGCCGGTTTTCATCATTACCAACATCGTAGCGACAGTGCCAATGAAGAAAAAAGGAAGAAGGAGTTTTTTCATTTCCAGATTTTGAATAAAAAATTTGGGTTGTATAATCTTTAGAAAGAACGGTTCTCTTTCACCCATCCTTTAATATAATCAGCAATTTCTGCAGTGGTGGCACCAGGTGCAAATAATTTTCCTACACCCATTTTGTTTAGTTCTTCCATGTCTTGTTCGGGAATGATGCCACCGCCGGTAAGTAGCACGTCATTCATTTCTTTTTCTTTCATCAGCTTAATCAGTTTTGGAAAAACGGAATTGTGTGCCCCGCTAAGTATGCTTACGCCTATAGCATCCACATCTTCCTGTAGAGCAGCATTCACCACCATTTCCGGCGTTTGGCGCAAACCGGTGTAAATCACTTCCATTCCTGCATCACGTAGGGCAGTGGCGATTACTTTAGCACCACGGTCATGGCCGTCTAATCCTACTTTGGCAACTAAAACTCTGATGGGTCTGCTCATATTCATTGGTTAAAAATAGTTAAAGCATTTTTAATTCTTTTGGTTGTCTCTTCTTTACCAATTATTTCAGCTATTTGAAAAACCGCAGGTCCAAATTTGCCGCCCACCAGCATAACACGCAAGGGGAGCAGTAATTCGCCTGATTTAATGTTTTTTTCTGCCACCAAATTCTTGAACTCTTGTTCAATTCCTACCAAATCCCAATTACTAATTGCTTGCAGCAGATCACAATATTCGCTAAAGAATGCTTTCTTTTCCTCATTCCATTTTGGCTTAACGGATTCCACATCCAATATTTCGGGCGTTTTAAAAAAGAAACCGGCCTGCTGCAGAAAATCGGGCAATAGCGTGCAACGTTCTTTTACCAATTCTATCACTTGTTCAAGTTTCTGCTCGTTATCAATTTGAATATCCGCAGTTTCTAAGAGTTCTCTAACTTTCAACTGCAAACTTTCGGCTCCCAACTTCTTTATCCATTCCTGGTTAAACCATTTAGCTTTTTCAAAATCGAATTTAGCCCCAGCTTTATGTACCCTATCCATCGAGAATTTTTCTATCATTTCCTCCAATGAAAATAATTCCTGTTCCGTTCCATCATTCCAGCCTAATACGGCCAGAAGATTGATAAAGGCTTCGGGTAAAAATCCTTTTTCTTTAAAGCCCTCAGTAAGTTCATTTGTTTTATGATCGGTCCAATTCATGGCAAAAACCGGGAATCCATATTTGGCCCCGTCTCTTTTGCTGAGCTTACCGCTGGGGCCCATTATCAAAGGTAGATGCGCCCATTGAGGCATATTCTCCAGCCCAAAAAGATATTTCCAAAGTAATATGTGAACGGGTGCGCTGCTCAACCATTCTTCTCCACGAAAAGCATGCGTAATTTTCATCAAGGCATCATCAACCACCACAGCTAGGTGGTAGGTGGGCATGCCATCGGCTTTCAGTAATACTTTATCATCTACTACCGATGAATCAAAATTTACTTCACCATGAATCATATCTGTAAAAGAAATCGTTTCGTGGTCCGGTATTTTTATCCGGATAACATATCTTACTTCAGCTGCCAGTAAGTTATCAGTTTCATCCTTAGCTAATGTCAATGAGTTTTTCATTTTCAGCCTTATCGCAGCATCGTATTGAGGCGATGGGTTCGTATCCGACTTAAAATCGGCCCTCATTTTTTCAAGTTCCTCCGGTGTATCAAAAGCATAATAAGCAAATCCTTTGGTTACCAGTTCTTCAGCGTATTTACGATAAAGTTCTTTACGTTCACTCTGGCGGTAAGGTCCGTATTCACCAGGTTTTTGAGTACTTTCATCAGGTTCCAAACCACACCATGTAAGGCAATCAAAAATATACTGTTCAGCACCTTCAACAAAACGGGTTTGGTCGGTATCTTCTATCCGCAATACAAATGTTCCTTTGTGCTGGCGGGCAAAAAGGTAGTTATATAATACTGTTCGTACGCCACCCAAATGCAATCCGCCTGTGGGGCTGGGCGCAAATCTTACTCTTACTTTACTCATGTTGCAAAGATAAGCGCAGATGCGACTATAAGTTAGCGCATAAAAAAACCGTGAAGAGAAACTCTTCACGGTTGAAAATATATTGAAATGAAAATTATCTCAAAATGATGGTCCTTGCTGTACGACCGTCAATGGAAATGGTAGCCAGATTATCACAGGTACCATCGCCAAAGTCAATTATTGCATAATGGTTTGGTGCAACAACTTTCAATTTGCCTTTGTCAATATTAGCGCAGGCAGTTTTCTTTTGCAAGGCTTCTAAAACAGTAATATCACGTTGTGCGTTGTTGCTGTTGGTAACAGTGTGGGTGCCGGTTATGGAAAACACGTCATCCAGTAAGTTGAAAGGTGTATTAACGCCGGCTGTTTGTACCACGGCTCTCAATCCGCTATGCGTCCACCATCTTAAATCTGGTGCAGTTATTTTGCCATTTTCAGTACGGCGTGTCCAGCTACGGGTATTTGGCACACTGGTATTGGTCCAAGTAATGGTACCTTCTATTTTGTAAAAATTTACATAGTAGTTGGTAAAGGTCATAACTGCAGTGCTGCCATTTCGCCTTACAGAATCCGACAAAACAATATTTATTTTTCCGCTACGAGTAATGCCATTGTGTGTACAAGAGGTTCCAAAATCAATAACAATGGTTTTTGGAAAACCAGAAGCCGGTGTAATGGTTACGGTTGCACAGGCAATAATGTTGTTCGATTGTATTGGCTCGGGGACAAAATTACCAGCTAAATTATTATCCACGGCTACTTCCATAAATACATCGTTGGCATCTTCGGTTAGATTATCGGCAATGGCCTGGTCGCCACTTAATTCAAAAGTGGTTTCATAATCTTCCTTTGTATCGGATATTTTTTTACAGGAATTAAAGCCTAAAGCGAACGCAGTCATAATACAGGCTACTAAAAGGGAGTTAATTTTCATGTTTTTGGTTTTTTGATTAGGTAAGACTAATTCAATAATAAATGGTTTAATCGGGTTAAAAATTTAATTTGCTGCATGTTTTACATTGCCAAAACGCCAAAATGGATTAGTAAATTGTTTACCGGAAGCATTTGGGACATGCCGACCAGTGAAAAAGCCATTTACCTGACATTTGATGACGGGCCGCACCCGGCGATAACTCCTTTTGTGTTGGAAGAATTGAGCAAATATAATGCCGAGGCAACTTTTTTTTGTATTGGAAAGAACGTGGAAGCCAATAAGGCTGTTTTTGACCGGATACTGGCTGAAGGGCATGGGGTAGGAAACCACACATTTAACCATTTGGATGGCTGGAAAACAAAAAAAGACGATTATGTTGCTAACACGTTAAAGGCCCGGGAAATCATACCTTCCAATCTTTTCAGACCGCCTTACGGAAGAATTACAAGGCCGCAACGTTTTGCTTTAACAGGTATGACTAATCCTTTTAAAATTATTATGTGGAGTGTCTTAAGCGGTGATTTTGATGTTAATCTTACACCACAAAATTGTTGTGACTATGTGTTAAAACATACCAAAAGTGGTTCTGTCATTGTGTTTCATGATAGTGACAAAGCTTTTGAAAGATTAAAATTTGCGCTGCCAGTTGTTTTAAAAAATTTTACAGAAAGAGGATTTGTATTTAAAAAAATTTACTTTTAGTAATATTATTTTCCTTCCAGTTGTTTTTGGGAACAACATGTTCACTTGTTTAAAAAAAATTGGGCCGGGGTAGAAACCCTGGCCCGTTTTTAATCCGTACCCTATGAAAACTGGTCTAAAAGTACATTGTTGTTATTAAATTAGCAACAATTTTTTTTAACAGTTTTTTATAGGGTTATAACATGTGGAATACCATTAATGTATATGGTAGCCAAATTATCGCATCTACCATCACCATAGTCAAGTAAAGCCACTCGACCATCTCTTACCAATCTTACAGTTCCTTGAACAATCCATCTGCAGGTAAATTTCTTTATTAAAGGCTCAACAATAATTGAAGACCAGGTATGACCGCCTGAATTTGAACCATTTGCAGCCCCGGTTATCTTATAAATATCATCCAACGGGAAGTGAGGCGTTCCATTACCGGCAATTTGAAGCACATTTTTTACGCTGTTCCATGCTCTCCACCTGTTTGTGTTGGTATTGGTAATCTTACCGTTAATTACTTTAATCTGCCAGCCTTGCATGTTTGAAATACTGGTGTTTTCGGTAATATGAGTGCCTTCAATTTGAAAGCTGTCAACATGATAACCTACAAAACTAGTTGACACTTTGGCTCCTGGTATTACCAATGGATTGGTGTAGATAGACACAATCTTTCCTTTTCTGTATTTACCGTCGCGGCCAAGGCAACCGTTACCAAAATCAATCGTTACTGTTTTGGGAAATACATGCGGAATGTTGGGTACCACGGTAATGGTAAAACACCGGTTTGTATTGGTGTTGCTGGTGCTTCCCAGCTCAAATAAACCCGAAACATTTGCCGTCAAACCAAGGTCTTCGCCAACCTGGTCGGTGTTCATACTGGCGGTAATGTTAAATACATCGTCAAACTGTGCTTCAGCTTCAGCTTCCTGTACGGTTGCTTCTTGGGTGGCTGCAACTTCAACCGAATCGTTTTCCGGTGCGCTTGTTAAACTGGTTTCTTTTTGGCAACTGGTAAATGCCATGGCTCCAATAAAGCCAATGGCCAGTAGCCAGGTACCAAGATTAATAGTCTTTTTCATAATAAAAAATTTTATAAAGGTGAATAAAACGAACAGGTATATGACACAGGGGTAAATGGATAGTTTAAAAAACCGTTAAATTTATTTTAGGCATTTTTGCATGATAAATGAGAAAAAAAATGATTGATACGCATTGCCATTTATATGTGGATGAGTTTAAAGCAGATATACAGGCCGTAATTAAAAGGGCAGGAGATGAAGGGGTAAATAAATTTTATTTACCAGCGATAGATAGTTCCGAAATTGAAAACATGTTGCAACTGGAAGCTGAATTTCCGGATAAATGTTTTGCTATGATGGGGCTGCATCCCTGTTCGGTTAAAGAAAATCACCTGGATGAACTGGCCATTGTAGAAGACTGGTTAAGCAAAAGAAAATTTGCCGCCATTGGCGAAATAGGATTAGATTTTTACTGGGATAAAACATTTATAGTACAGCAGTTTGCTGCTTTCAGATACCAGATAGAACTTTCACTTACATATAAATTGCCCATTGTTATTCACACCCGCAATGCCATGCAGGAAGCTATTGAAGTAGTTAAAGAATATGTACCAGCAGGAGTACGCGGTATTTTTCATTGCTTTGGCGGCACAGTTGAACAGGCTAATGAAATTATTGAAGCAGGATTTTATTTAGGAATTGGTGGTGTGGTTACTTATAAAAACGGGGGCCTGGATACGGTATTAACGGATATCGACCTGCAACATCTGGTTTTAGAAACCGATGCTCCCTATTTAACGCCGGTGCCCTTCAGGGGCAAGCGCAACGAAAGCAGTTATTTAAAATTTGTAGCTGAAAAACTGGCTCAAATAAAAAATGTTTCTGTTGAAGAAGTGGCAGCGGTGACTACCAACAATGCCGAAAAAATATTCGGCTTATAAATATTGAAACTGTATTTTTGCCACCCACTAAAAATGGAGATTTGTCCGAGTGGCTGAAGGAGCACGCTTGGAAAGCGTGTATAGGGGTAACTCTATCGAGGGTTCGAATCCCTCAGTCTCCGCAAAACCTCCGCAACTCAGGTTGCGGAGGTTTTTTTATTCTAATACTTTTTCCATATTGGTACTTCTCGATCCTTTTATCAGCAGCAAAGTGTTTTTAAAATTTTGTTGCTTGTACCATTCAGCAGCTTGGTCCGAATTTTCGAAATGTAGAAAAATATTCGGCACATCAGTAAACTCAGCTCCCACCAATATAACTTTTTTCCAGCTATGTTTCTGTATCAGGTCAATCAACGCTTTATGTTCCTCCAAACTTTCTTCGCCAAGCTCTTTCATGCCACCCAGCAGCAATACTTTATCAGCACCCAGCATGTTTGCGAAATTTTCAATAGCGGCTTTCATGCTGGTGGGGTTAGCGTTATAAGCATCTAAAATAATTTTGTTGCTGTCTTTTTCAATCAGTTGAGAGCGGCTGTTATCCGGAATATAATTTTCAAGTGCGTCTTTTATTTTTTTATCGGGGATGTTAAAATATTTGCCAATTGTTACCGCTAGCAACACATTAGGTAAATTATATTCTCCCACCAAATTGGTTTTAATGATATCTTCATCAGTACCCGAGGTTATTTTAACTTCCAGTAATTCTCTGCTGTTATGTACTACACCCGTTATATCAGCATCATGGGTGCCATAGGTTTTTATGGTTTCTATACCGGCGCTCATTTCACGCAAATAATCATAGTCGCTCATTATAAAGGCTGTGCCTTTGTGTGCTCTCATATAATCAAACAGTTCACCTTTTCCTTTACGTATGCCATCTTCTCCCCCAAAGCCCTCTAAATGAGCTTTACCACAGTTTGTAATAACTGCATGCGTTGGGTCAGTATAACTGCAATATGTAGCTATTTCTTTTTGATGATTGGCACCCATTTCAACAATGGCTATTTCGGTATCGGGCTTAATTTTTAGAATTGTTAAAGGGATACCTATATGGTTATTAAGATTACCCTCGGTGGCGTATGTCTTAAAGCTAGTTGATAAAACTGCATGCACTAATTCTTTCGATGTTGTTTTACCGTTACTGCCTGTTATAGCAATGAAAGGAATTTTTTGTCCCCAGCTATTAACTGCCAATTGTTTACGGTGGTGGTAGGCAAGTTGCTGTAGCGCATGCAACACATCTGGCACAATAATAAGGCGATCATCCACAATGCCTTCGGGATGTTCATCGGCAATAACAAATGAAGCACCTTTTTCAAATGCTTGCTTAATAAAATGATTTGCATTAAAATTTGGTCCCTTTAATGCAAAAAATAGGTCTCCTATTTGTAGCTTTCTGGTATCGGTTTGTATTGAGGGGTGTTGTAGGTACTTTCTATATAGGTGTTGAATTTGCATAAATCAAAATTAAAGGAGAATGAACAATAAAAAAACCTCCTGTTTTTATCAGGAGGTTTCTATAATTATTTTTCAGAAATTATTTCTTCTTTTTCTTACGTGAGTTCTGCTTGCGCTTTCCAAAGATATTACCCTCTTTAAAACCAGGCCCTTCCGGTGGTCCTAGGTAAGTTTGAGCACAACGAAAACCAACAGTGCTTGCAGACTGATCTTCCTGCATAAACCGGCGTGTACCTGGCGATAACCAGTATGGTCTGTCGTTCCAGCTTCCACCTTTAATTACTCTTGACGAATCGTTAATTAAAGAAGTTGTACCGTAACCATAAAAAACGCCACTCGATGAATCACCATCTAGGTAATTAATTACATCATTTTTTTGGTAGTTTGCTCTGTTGGCAACTTCTTCATCAGGGATATCAACTTTCTTTAAACGGCCCATGCTGTCTCTTTCATATTCGCCGCCCGAATTTTTGAAATACTTTTGAAATTTATTACCGCGGAAGTAGTTAAAATCCTGTCCGTCGCTAGGTGTCATGGGCCTGTATACATCACCAACCCACTCACTTACGTTACCACTCATGTTATATAAGCCAAAGGCATTTGGATAGAATGATTTAATATCACCAGGTATTGCAGCTCGATCATTCAAACCTCCGGCAATACCCATATTATCTCCACTACCACGCTTAAAGTTAGCTAAGAATTTACCCTGCCAGCTTCCTCGACGGTTATCACGCAAGCCATTGGGGTTATTACTCCACGAATAAATTTGCTGATTAGAGAATAATTCCTCACCGCTTTTCTTTTCGCTTTTACGGGGATTAGGATTTTGAGCTAACATACCATATGCCGCATATTCCCATTCTGCTTCGGTTGGCAGGCGGTAACCCATATTCAGAATGCCATCTTCCATACGCACCGTAGCTCTTGGCTTACCATTTACATCTTTTAAACCACCTTTTTTAGGTTTGTTTTTGCCCTGTATCATGTCAGATGCCATCAAATAGGTTTCGGTATTAAATGACCCATCAGAACCGGCGCCTTTCATTTCTTTTTTAATAGCGTCTTTCTTTAAATATCCTTTGCTTTGTAAATTCAATTCATTCACCCTGTCAGTTCTCCAGATACAAAAATCATGTGCCTGGCGCCACGAAACTCCCACTACAGGATAATAGTTATAGGAAGGAAAACGGAAATAATACTCCACATAAGGTTCGTTATAGGCCAATTCTTCACGCCAAACCAAGGTATCTGGTAATGCTTTGTTAAGAATGTTGGTATCGCCGGAGAAAGTGTTCTCGAGCCAGTATAAATATTCACGATAGTGCACATTGGCAACTTCAGTTTCGTCAATAAAGAACGAAGGAACAGTAATACGACGAGGAACATTATTCCAGTCGCCCATTACATCTTCATCCTTGGCACCCATTACAAACGAGCCTCCCTGTACAAATACAAGTCCAGGCCCGGCCTTTGGGTATTTTATCTTGGAAACATGAAAATTTCCCATGTTTTTATCATCATAATTCCAGCCAGTAGCCGATGATTTGCTTTGTTTTTTACCAAAGATTCCTCCTTTTTTACAGGCACTCAGAGAAAGTGCAGCCGCAACAAGAATCATCAATGTTTTACCCGAAAATAGTTTAGTCATGTGCATTCGTTTATCAAGATTATTTAACGAAAGGTTTTCTTTATTATTGTATATGGTTTATACAGGGTGCGAATATAAAGACTTTACATGAAACTGGATTAAATCTTATCCTTTTTTTAAAGTTAAATTTATTGGGCGTATAATTAGGATAACCAGAGCAAAATGTACTTTTAGGCAGGCTGGGTTAAATCTTGTCTATTTCACTCCAATTAATTGTGAAATTGCCAAATGGGATTATTTAATTGTTTTGGAGATTAATTGTGAAGCGCTTCTGCAAAACTAAATACTTGTGAATTTTGTTTGTCACCAGTTATATTTATATAGCTTTCAGATCGAAAAGAGAAATACAAACCAATGCCAGTAAGCTTTGCGTGGGAGTTTTTTTGTTAGATAGCGATTTCTGATTTAGGGATTGGTATTTAATTGGCTATAAATACTTTAAAGTTTCAAAATATTTTTTTTATTTTTTTTTGGATAATATAAACAAGAGTTTTAATCTTGCATACAATTAGGAACATACGATTACAATGAATTGAAAATCGAAAACTCCTGAAAGCACTAAATTGAGAATTTGATATGCGGGCAAAGGGTTTCGGCTAGATTTGTATTTAATAATGATGTACCCAGTTATTTGAGTTTGACTGCAATATTCTTTAACTCCACGTCGTTATTACGGAACTAAATGCCTCAAAAACTGAAGTTTTTTTAAACATTTTTCGCCTGATACTAGAAAATACCACATAAAGGGTATTGTTCTGGAAAAAAAAGCGCTTATCTTTGAAATTCAGATGTTTTTTAGATTTTTTTAACAAGATTTTATAATTTAGTTGTTCATTTAAATAAAACTGTTATTTTTACAAACAGATTATAACCTAAAAATTAACGCTTATAGAGGTAAGTCTACCTAACCAAGACAAAATCAAACGCATGAAAAAAGTAACTTTGAAACTAACTGCATTAGTTATGTTACTGGGAGGAACAATAACTGTATCTTATGCCCAGAGCAACAACAAAATAAACGTGGTAACAACCGCTGTTCCGTTTTTACGTATATCTCCAGATGCCCGTAGCGGTGGAATGGGTGATGTTGGTATTGCTACAGCTGGTGATGCTAACCAGGCTTTTGCTAACATAGCCAGAACCCCTTTTAGTGCTAGTAAGGCTGGTTTAGCAATTAACTATACACCATGGTTAAGAGACTTAGGTGTTAACGATGTATTCTTGGCTTCTTTGGCTGGGTTTTACAAAATTGACGATCAGCAAGCAATATCTTTAGGACTAAGGTATTTTAAACTGGGAAGTATTCAGTTTACAAATGGTTTAGGTGAGCCGCTACAAAGCTACAATCCAAGGGAAATGGCTATTGATTTAGGATATTCACGAAAATTAAGCAGCAAATTTGGTTTGGGTATTGCCATCAGGTATATCAATTCTAACTTAGCCAACGGTAATTTTGGTGGACAAAATTATAAAGCAGGTTCATCTGTTGCAGGTGACTTACATTTATATCATCATGGTGCTAAAGAAAATGGCCAAGGGCTTAACTGGGGTTTAACCTTAAGTAACTTAGGTTCTAAAATTTCTTACTCAAGTGATGCTACTCAAAAAGATTATATTCCGGCTAACTTAGGTCTTGGGTTTGCTTATACTAAAGTATTTGACGAAGCTAATAAGATTACTTTTGCTTTGGATTTGAACAAATTACTGGTTCCAACTCCACCGGTTTTAACTAACGTTTACTCTACAGATTCTGCAGCAATAGCTAAATATCGCAACACTGGTGTAGCCAGCAGCTGGATTAAGTCATTTGGAGGCGATGGTTCTAACGGAGCCAGCGAAGAAATTCAAGAAGTTACCCTTGCAGTAGGTGCCGAGTATATGTACAATGACCAGTTTGGTTTTAGAGCGGGTTATTTTTACGAGAACCCAAACAAAGGAAACAGAAAGTATTTTACAGTAGGTGCAACAATTAAGTATAGCGTTGCTGCTTTAAACTTCTCTTATGTATTCCCAACTGGAAGCGGAGTAAGCCGTATTCCTTTATCTAATACTTATCGTTTTGGTTTAGTATTTGATATGGCTGGAAAATAATTAAAGCTTTTTCATGTAAAAAAAGCGTTGAACTTACCGTTCAACGCTTTTTTGTTTTTATAACCATCCAAAAATCGCATATTTGCCAAATAATAAAAAAACGAATGTCATATAGAATTGGTTCGGGTGTTGATTATCATCGGTTGGTAGAAGGACGTGATTTATGGATAGGTGGGGTTAAAATACCCCATTCAAAAGGAGCGCTTGGCCACAGCGATGCAGATGTTTTACTACATGCGATTTGCGATGCGATATTGGGAGCTTTGGCGCTTGGCGATATTGGTTATCATTTTCCTGATACTGATGCGGCTTATAAAAATATCGATAGTAAAATTTTACTTAGAAAATGTGTAGAGCTTATTAATGCCAGAGGCTTTAAAGTAGTAAATATAGATAGTACACTATGTCTGCAGAATCCGAAAATAAAACCCTACGTGTTGCAAATACAACAAACAATTGCATCCATCGTGGACCTTGAAGCCGAAGCTGTATCAGTTAAGGCGACCACTACAGAGGAATTAGGTTTTGTGGGTCGTGAGGAAGGTCTTAAGGCTTACGCCACAGTTTTACTTGCTTTAAAATAGAAAAAGAATTGAAAAGATATTTTCTTACTTGTAGTTTATCTATTGTTGCTATTTGTGGCTTTTCGCAAAAACAAGCCAATATCTGGTATTTTGGCAACAAAGCTGGGCTCGACTTTAATCAAAACCCACCTGCTGTTTTAAATAATGCCGCAGTTAATTCGCAGGAGGGTTCCGCGACTATGTCGGACAATAATGGGCGCCTACTTTTTTATACCAATGGAACAGCTTTGGTTGATAGAAGACATGCTACAATGCCTAATGGTGGCGGGCTGCGGGGAGAACCCAGCAGTACAGACAATACGTTGATTATACCAATGCCCGGTAACGACAGTGTATATTATTTGTTTACAATTGGCTCGGCCAGAGAGGAGGTACCTTTTTTTTCTTACAGTATTATCGATTTAAAAGCAAACGGTGGATACGGAGATGTTGTGGCAAAAAATATTTTTGTAGTTGATACGGCGATGGAAAAGTTAGCTGCTGTGCGACATTGCAATAAAAAAGATTTTTGGATTGTGGTGCGTAAATGGGACACAGACGAGTATTTAAGCTATAAACTCACGGCCTCTGGATTTGACCCCCTACCAGTGATAAGTAATACCGGCCTAACTGTAAATGGCGCTTATAACAATGCAATTGGAACATTAAAATTTTCGAGTAAGGGCAACAAATTGGCCGCTGTACATGCTTTTTTGAATGACGCAGTTGAGTTGATGGATTTTGACAACACAACAGGCATTATTTCTAACCCAGTTGTATTTGGTCCCAATATTACTCCGCGGCAAATAAATTTTACAGGTTGCTATGGAGCAGAATTTTCGCCGGATGGAAAACTGCTCTATGTTTCATCTAATCATTCAAATCCTCAACCATCCATTCTATACCAGTTTGATATTACCAGTAATAACTCGGCCACTATTCTGGCTTCTAGGCAGGTTATTGCAAACACTACACCCTGGTTTGCCGGCGATTTGCAATTAGGCCCCGACGGGAAAATATACATGGCCATGTGGAATGATACTTCATTATCTGTAATAGACAACCCGGATGTATATGGCAGTGGTTGTAATTTCAGGTATAATAAAATATACATGGGCACTGTAGCAGAAGCTCCCGTGCAGTTTGGCTTGCCAACTTTTATGCAAAGTTATTTCGACAGCACATCAAATCCGTATGACTTCAGCCGGCAGGGAAGTTGCCTCGATAAAACGGTGAAATTTAATATCAATCGGCTAAATGGAATCGATTCGGTAAAATGGGATTTTGATGATGGACAGCAATCACAACAACTTAATCCCACTCATACCTATGTTTCTAATGGGTTTTATAATGTAAAACTCATTGTATACAAAGTAGATTGCTCGGGTCTCTATGATACAATCATCAGAAGAATATGGGTTGCACCTTCTGGAAATTTTTTAGGTGTTGATACGTCAGGCTGCTCTGCTACCGCTTTTGAGATAGGAGTGGAGGAAATTTTTGGCGTCAATTATTTATGGAATACAGGGTTCACCGGCAGTAAAATAAACACTTCAGGCTTTGGAACTTATTGGCTGGAAATGGAGCAGAATGGGTGCAAAATAAGAGATACAATTAATTATACCGAACAACCAAAACCGATTGTAAACTTGGGCCCTGATACTTCTATTTGTTTGTATAAACCTATTATTTTGAGAACAGGGAATAATGCCTCGGCTACTTATTTGTGGAGTACGGGCGAAACCACACAAACTATTTCAATAAATAAAAAGGGTACTTATTATGTAACGGTTTCTGAAGGACAATGTGTAGCATCTGATACGGTTTTAGTTATTCCCGGAGACTGCGATATTTATGTGCCCTCGGCATTTACACCTAATAAAGATAACCTCAACGAAACATTTGGTGTAATTACGGACGTTACGGTACAAAGTTTTTCATTGCAGATATTCAGTAAATGGGGGCAGACAATTTTTAATACTACTGATGTTAGCCAAAAATGGGATGGCTCATTTAAAGGAAAAGATATGCCCAATGGCGCTTATTTTTGGATGATGAACTATGTAAACAAAAAAGGGAAAAAAATATACGACCAGGGAATGGTGCTGCTCATCAGATAAGTTTTTGTTTTAACTTCCTTTATTACTATTTTCCTCTTTACTTGGTTAACTTTGCCGCCATGGAATCGATTCGGGTTAATATTATCAATCAGTCATCAAACCCTTTGCCCGAATATGCAACTGCCGGCTCTTCGGGAATGGATATAAGAGCTAATCTTTCTGAGTCAGTACTTTTACAGCCATTGGAACGGCAATTGATACCTACCGGTTTATTTATAGAAATACCAGCAGGTTACGAAGGACAGATGAGACCCAGAAGCGGATTAGCAATTAAACAGGGTATTACCTGTTTAAACTCACCGGGCACCATTGATGCAGATTACAGAGGAGAGTTAAAAGTTATTTTAATAAACCTGAGCAATGAAACCAGTCAAAT
The DNA here is from genome assembly GCA_046595125.1 of Ferruginibacter sp. Classification (GTDB taxonomy): domain Bacteria; phylum Bacteroidota; class Bacteroidia; order Chitinophagales; family Chitinophagaceae; genus Ferruginibacter. Next base: position 10,259 of record JBKJPN010000228.1, on the reverse strand, counting down.
AAATCATGGCGACCGGATTGCACAACTGGTATTTGCAAAGATTGAAAAGATACAATTACTAGTTACCGACCAATTAAATGAATCAACAAGGGGCGAAGGTGGTTTTGGCCATACCGGTATTAAATAAAATAAAAATAATGAAGTATTTCATAAATCTGGCTATAATAATTGTTCTTATTTTGTCGGTTATAAGTTGCAAAACTGTAAAACAGATTAATAAAGCGATTGCGCCAAAAGATACTACTACTGTTGTTATCATTGACCAAAGCACTACCGATTCGTTATTGATGATAAAAAACACAATTGACAATCTGATCAAAAATCACATAGACTTTAAAACCTTTAATGCTAAAATAAAAGTTGAATACCAGGATAGCAAAGGGAAGCAGCCTGATGTAACAGCCATTGTAAGAATCATTAAAGACAGCGCTATCTGGATATCATTAACAGCAACGTTTTTAAATTTTGAGATTTACCGAGTACTTATTACCAAAGACAGTGTTATCTTATTAAATAAGCAAGATAAAGAAGTGCAATACCGGTCGCTTGATTATTTGCAGGAAGTAACAGAAATACCTTTTGATTTTTTTACTTTACAGGACTTGTTGGTAGGTAACCCGGTTTTTATTGACAGTAATATTGTTTACTATAAGAAAACAGATAATCAGATTCTTTTTTCGATGGTGAGTAAATATTTTAAAAATTTACTTACAATCTCTTCCGACACATATATTTTAACACATAGTAAACTGGATGATGTGGATATCAGCAGGAGTCGCACCGCTGACTTAACTTATGCCGATTATGAAAATAAAATAGGTATTAATTTTTCAACCTATCGGGAAATAACGGTGTCAGAAAAAAACAGGCTCGACATCAGAATGAATTTTAAACAGTATGAGTTTAACAAAGAATTATCAGTATATTTTAATGTTCCCAAAAATTATAAAGTGAAGTAAGCGTTATTTGTAATAATACACAGCTGCGTATTTTAATACAGAAATATTTATTTTTTGGAATGTAATTTTGAGCAACCCCTAATTGGCAGATATGGTTAAGTACGTTTTTAATATTGCTTTTTTTATTTTACTGGCTTTTTCAGTATCAGCACAAACCCGTGAAGAACTTGAAAAGCAACGGAATCAGCTTAAAAAAGAGATGGAGCAAACTCAAAAACTCCTGAACTCTAATAAAAGTGAAACAAAAGTAAACCTGGTGCAATGGAAAAAAATCAATGACCAGGTAAATCTGCAGAACCGGCTTATTGAAAATATCAGTAAGGATATAAACATACTGGATAACAATATCTACACCAATCAAATTGAAATTAACCGTTACAATAAACTGCTCGACACTCTAAAAGAGGAATATGCCAAAAGCATGGTATATGCCTATATGAACCGTAATAACTACGATTTTTTAAGTTTTATTTTTTCGGCAGCAAGTTTTAATGATGCCATCAGGCGGGTAGCCTATTTAAAATATTATAGAACTTACCGTGAAAAGCAAGGAGAAAATATTTTACGTACGCAGGAACTTCGTAAACAGCGCTTAAATGAATTGGGAAGTATGAAGGAGAATAAAAACGATGTGCTAAAATTAAAAGATAAGGAAATGACAGCCCTTGAAAAGCAAAAGCTGGAGAAGGATAGGATTGTAAATGAGCTTAAGAAACAAGGCAAGCAATTAAATAATCAAATGTCGGCCTACACTAAACAAATACGTAAGGTTGACAATGCTATTAGCGCAGCTATTAAAAAGGCTAAAGCAGATGCAATAAAAGCAGCTGTAGCAAAAGCTAAAGAAGATAAAGCCAATAATGAGAGCAATACCAATTCTGCAAATACAAAATCTGTAACGGCTCCTGTTAAAAAGGCGGAGGTTAAGCGAACCGATGAAAGCGTACTGTTAAATGCTGAGAACATTGTCTTAAATGACAATTTTATAAAAAACCGGGGCTCGTTACCTTGGCCTGTTGACAAAGGCTATACAATTCTGCATTACGGACCTAATAAATTGGTTAGCGGAACTGTTATAGACAATCCCTGCATTACCGTTGCAACTGAGATAGGCAGCAACGTAAAGTCTGTATTTGACGGCGTAGTTTCTACAATCGCATTTATTGAAGATATGCAGGTGATTATTATTCAACACGGTAAATACTTCAGTACCTACAGTAATTTAACAAGTGTATCTGTACAGCGGGGGCAAACAGTTAAAACAGGTCAGGTTATCGGAAAAGCAGGCGCAAACCTTGATGGTATAGGCGCTGTTGATTTCTTTATCAGCGATGAAAGAGATAATCAGGATCCGGAAAGGTGGCTAAAAAAATAAGGTTAGATTACTCTCTTGTACATCTCTTCGTACAATGGAACTATATTTTCAATATCAAACTTTTTTGCCTGTGCCAGCGCATTGGCTTTAAATTTTTGCAAAGTAGCATCATCCTTTAAAATCTTCAGCGCATTTTTACTCATGTCTTCTACATCGCCCACATTACTCATATAGCCGCAGTATCCATCTATATTAATTTCGGGCAGGCCTCCTGCGTTGGTTGATATTACTGGCACCTCAGCAGCCATGGCTTCCAGTGCTGCTAACCCAAAGCTTTCGTATTCGCTGGTTAGCAAAAACAGGTCGGCAATGGGTAAAATATCTTCCATTTGTTCCTGCTTTCCTAAAAATTTTATTGTGTTATGCGATTCGCATTTACGGGCACTTGCTTCAATATGGGAGCGTTCAGGACCATCGCCCAGTAATAATAAAGTGGCAGGCATTTCTTTTTGTATCAATAAAAATGTACTCACCACGTCTTCTACTCTTTTTACCTTTCGAAAGTTTGATGCATGCACAAGTATTTTTTCGCCATTAGGAGATATCAGTTTTCTGAAGGCATCAACAGGTTGCTTGTGAAATCTTTTTACATCCACAAAATTGTGAATTACTTCAATTTCTTTTTCAATCGTAAAATTCTTGTAAGTTTCTTCTTTTAGGTTGTGAGAAACAGCCGTAAGCACATCACTTTCATTCATCGAAAAAGTTACAACAGGGCTGTATGTTTTATCACGACCAACCAAGGTAATATCGGTACCATGTAACGTTGTAATAACCGGGATTCTTTTTCCTTGCTTGGCTAATATCTGCTTGGCCATATAAGCTGCAGCAGCATGAGGAATAGCGTAATGCACATGCAGCAAGTCCACATCATTATTCAAAATCACATCAACCATGGTACTGGCCAGCGCCGTTTCGTATGGTGGGTAATCAAACAAGGGATAAGTAGGCACTCTTACTTCATGATAAAAAATATTAGCATGAAAACCGCTCAGCCGTACAGGCTGCTGGTATGTGATGAAGTGAATATTATGTCCTTTATCTGCCAAGGCCTTGCCCAATTCGGTTGCCAATACACCGCTACCTCCAAATGTAGGGTAGCACACAATTCCAATGTTCATATAAAAAGTTGATGATGTTAAAAATCAGTATCTGCAATTTACCGATTTATTTTCATTAGCCATGCCGCTTATGTATTGGTTTAAATCAGTAAGTTTGTTCACAAACAATTAATATGATAAAAAGTTTCATGTTAGGGCTGCTCATTTTTGCAACTATTCCGGCTTTAGCTCAAGTCGATGATTCGGAAATGGTAAAAAAAATGTCAGATGAAATATTGCTGAAAGGGAAAGCCTATTCGAATTTATATGACTTATGCAAAAATGTTGGCCCCCGCTTAAGCGGCAGTGCCGGTATGGTAAAGAGCGAAAGCTGGGGATTAAAAGCTTTAAAAGAAGCCGGCGCCGAAAATACCTTTTTACAACAATGCATGGTGCCACATTGGGTACGTGGAAGGAAAGAATTGGCAAGATATAAAACTGGCAGAAAGAATGCCGACCCCGAATTTGATATACTGGCGCTAGGCATGTCGGTTGGCACCGGAGATAAGGGAGTAACAGCACCCATTATAGTGGTAAAGGATTTTGGAGAACTGGAAAAAAGGAAAGAGGAAGTAAAAGGGAAAATTGTTTTTTATAATTATCCATTCAATAAAACCTTATTAAGAGGAGCCTACGGCGATGCGGTAAGATACAGGGGGAACGGTGCTTCCATGGCTGCTAAATATGGGGCTGTTGCAGTAATTGTGCGTTCTGTTACCGGAGCTTATGATGATTTTCCGCACACAGGTTCACTGCGTTATAATGACTCGTTTCCTAAAATTCCGGCTGTTGCAATTAGTACCAAAGGTGCTGACCGTTTGAGCAATTATATTAACGGTCAATATAAGGGAGAGAATTTCTTCATCAGAACAAATTGCGAAATGTTACCCGATACAATTGGGCATAATGTAATTGGAGAAATTAAAGGTTCCGAATTTCCGGATGAAATAATAACCATCGGCGGTCACCTGGACAGTTGGGACCCCGGCGAAGGTGCCAGCGACGACGGTACCGGTATTGTACAGAGCATAGAAATACTGCGGGTATTTAAGGCCTTGGGTTACCAGCCAAAGCGTACCATAAGAATTGTGTTATTTGCTAATGAAGAAAACGGCCTAAAAGGTGGCACTACATATACAGAAGAAGCCAAAGCAAAAAATGAAAAACATGTAATGGCTATGGAAAGTGATGGCGGAGCAGAGTACCCACGTGGGTTTGGATGTGGCATGACGAAAGCGCAATATGAAAAAGTACAGGGATGGATAAAGTATTTTGAACCCTTTGATGCCACCCGTTTTACTTTTAGCGAAGGTGGTGGTGGCGGTGCCGATATTGGACCTCTACAAACGGCTTTTAAAACGCCGCAGTTTGGATTAAATACCACTGGGCAAAGATATTTCGATGTACATCATGCAGCATCAGATGTTTTTGAAAAAGTAAATGCGCAGGAACTTAATTTATGCGTGGTGGTTATGGCTACTATGGTTTACCTGGTAGATAAATATGGTTTATAGAATCGTAAAAATATTTTTATGGCAGATGTAAATTTTGATGAAGTAGTAAAAGAACAACCCAAAAAGAAAAGCGGCTTTCGTAAATTTTTAAGTCGTTTAATTATTGTCGTATTAATAATTGCGGCTATTGCATTTTGGTGGAAATATTTCTTTGTGTTTGGCGAAGGCGTAAAATCCGGCGAATTGAATTATGTGGTAAAAAAGGGAAATTTATTTAAAACTTATGAAGGAAAGCTTATTCAGGCTGGGTTTCGTTCTCAAACACCTGGAGCCATCAATTCTTATGAATTTGAATTTTCTGTAGCGGATGATAGCATCGCTAACATACTCATGAACAACAGTGGTAATTATTTCGACCTGCACTATAAAGAATACAAGGGTACAATTCCCTGGCGGGGCTTTAGTCCTTTTATTGTAGACAAGATAATTAGTATGAAAGCAGTAGTGCGTTAATTAAACGCCTGCATACAATAAAAATATAACCGGCTTTTTATGAAAGTCAGTTTTTTCTTTCTTCCAATCGGCAATGGTTTTTGTTTTCACAAATTCGCTTGGGCCGGTTAATTCAGCGGCAATGCAGAGCATGGTGCTAGGTTTACAGGTTTTCAGTAAATTTTCAAGAAGCTGGTTATTTCTGTATGGTGTTTCAATAAAAATTTGCGTACTGTTTTTCTTTTGCGAATTGAGCTCAAGCGTGGTAATCGTTTTGTTTCGTTCTAGATTATCAATGGGTAAATAACCAATAAACTCAAACTGCTGGCCGTTCATGCCGCTGGCCATTAAAGAGAGCAGGATTGAACTTGGCCCCACCAATGGCCTAACTGTAGCGTTCATTTCCTGTGCTGCAGCAATTAATATTTGACCGGGATCGGCAATGCCTGGGCAACCCGCTTCGCTGATGATAGAAATATTTTTCTGTTCTTTTATTTTTTGGCGAAAAGAATTTAAAACTTCGGTCTCAGCTTTGTGAATAGTGAACCATTCATAATCATCAATTACAATATCCCTGTCCATCTTTTTAAAAAAACGGCGGGCAGTTCTTTCATTCTCAGCAAAAATTACCTGACTGTTTTTTACCGCATTCATAATGTAAAGAGGAATCGTTTCTACAGCCGTTTCATCCAACACAGCAGGTACTAGGTAAATTGTCGAACTCATATATCTAGATTTAGCGAATTGGCGGGTAATATACCCTCGTGTTTTGATTTGTATAAACTAATTGTTGCAGCTATAACAGCGTAACTGGGTGCCATTAGCCATCCCAGCAGCGGTATTACATGCATCAGGTAAAACACCATGCCATTGCCAATGGCCAATCCTTTATGGCTGCCAATAAATACAATACTTTGCGACGTAGATAATTTATTTCTTTCGCAACTGTAATCCAGCATAGAAAAACCCAGATAGTAACATTCAATCAGTAAAGCAAGCAGGGGTGTTATCCAGCCCACCACCGGTATAAAAGACAGAATTAAAATAGAAACCGTATAAACCGTTTGCCACAGCATGTTTCGTAAAGCCAGCCTGATACCCCTTACAATATCTTTCATCAGTTGTTTAAAACTAAACGGGTAGTCTTTTCCTTCAATAATGGCTTCTGTTTTTTCGCTGAGATAGGCAAAAAGCGGAGAGCCAATAATGAGAAACAAGTATTTGAACAACGAAAAATAAAAGAGCAATAGTACGAGGTGCAATATCAATTGAGCAAAAATGAGTAAAAAACTCAGCCAGCTACTCTGCATTTTTTCCATCCATAAGGCAACACCTGTTTTTTGCAAAATAAATTCAATGGCGCTTGTACTTGAGGTCCAGAATAAATAAATGCCCACGCAGAACATGATGGAATAAATAAGCCCTGGTATCAATATCCATTTCCACAACCTATGCTTAACAATAAAGCGGTGGGCATGCATGTAAGCCTGTATCGAAATGATAATCTCTTTCAGCATTTTATTAAATTAGGAAACAAAGTAGTGGCTTTTAACTTTCCCTTATTTTTGGCTTTAAAGTTAATACTATAATGAAGATATTGCCCATTGAATTTTATGATAGGAAAGACGTAGTTGCCATTGCAAAGGAATTAATTGGAAAAATAATTATCACAAGTTTACAAGGCGTCATCACATCGGGCCGTATTATTGAAACAGAAGCTTATGTCGGTCTTACTGATAAAGCATCTCATTCATTTGCTGGTAAACGTACAGCACGCAACGAACATATGTATGCTGAGCCTGGTATTGCCTATGTATATATTTGCTACGGCATGCACCATTTATTTAATGTGGTAACCAATAAAAAAGATTTTCCCGATGCAGTTTTGATTAGAGCTGTAGAACCACTGTCGGGCATCGATATCATGCTAAAGCGAACCGGCAAGAAAAAACTCGATAACAGTTTAACTAAAGGTCCGGGTAATGTAGCAAAGGCATTGGGCATTTCTAAAACTAATTCCGGATTGTATCTTCTTGACAGTAACATAAAAATTGTTGAGGACGATTTTGTACTTGATAAAAAACTCATCGGTGCAAGCGGCCGTATTGGAGTGGAGAGTGCAGGCATAGAAGCCGCATCAAAGCATTATCGTTTTTATGTAAAGGGAAATCGTTTTGTAAGCAGTTATCCTAACAAATAAAAAACTCCCGTAAAGCTTTGGCCTCACCGGAGTTTTATTATCGCATTGTAATAAATTAAAATTTAGGACAAGGAATACCCTGATAATCGGGTGGTCGTTTAATAAATATAATCGAAAACTCCGAGCCGCCTCTTGAGGCTGTTGCTGCTTTTAAGTTTGAGATATTGAAATCATAACTCACACCAATCCTTAATCCGCCAAACTCAAGACCCAGATAAGGAACTATCGCATCGTTTAAACGAACCCAACTTCCAATGTAAATGGCCGCTGGTTTTTCAGCATCCTGACTAAGATTGGCTGCAATAGCCGCACCCAATGTGGTTTCGCTGGCTTTGTTTTGTATTTGATGAATTACAGAGGCATGAACTGTTAACAAGTCTGAAAGTGGAAATGAACCTCCAGCATGTGCCGAAATACGGCCGCTTAAATACCAGTTTTTATCTTTAAAACCAACCTTGGGGCGGTTAATATGATACATAGATGCACCCAGGTAAAAATTGTTTTGACCATTGGTGGAACCTGAGTATAAAAGACCAGCATTTACATCAAAATAACTTTGATTATTGCCATTGGTGATAATATCGGAAGTTGTTCCGGTAAAACCATTCTGCGTAAGCATATCTTCAAAAGTAAGTTTGCTTACATCCAAACTAAGGCTAGAATAAGTTGCCTGAAAACCTGCGCCAATGGTGCTATAACCATTCTCGTCGAGAGCTTTATGATAACTCATGGATGCAGAACCGTAGTTAAGCTTTAGAATATTATTTGCACTGGCATCGGTTAATCCGGATAAACCAACTCCAAAAACATCATTATCGGGTATTTTACTTTTTAAAATTGGAAAATCCAGTGATGCACTGGTGGTTACATAAGCTTTAGGAATAGAAGGCCACTGATCACGGTGATTAGCTGCTAAACGCCAAGTACCACTAAACTTGCCCGTAAAAGCAGGGTTAAGGGTTAGCGGCGAAGCAAAAAATTGCGAAAAATGCGGATCCTGAGCTGTAACAATCTGGCTAAACAACAGGGCACAAATACAAACTAATAATTTTCTCATTTTTATCACTGTTCTAAGCAATAAAGATAGTGATTTAGTGTAAAAAGCTGCTTGGAAATATTATGAGCTTATAGGTTTTAATGATGGGATAGCTGAAAAATTGGCATTTACTGATTGAAAATCAGCAATCGGTATGTTAAAATTAGCGAGACCGCTTATCACAAAGACGAAAGCCGAAATCGATTTACCCCTGTAGTTTTGCCCCAAAAGCCAGATCTCCAGCATCGCCGAGTCCTGGTACAATGTAGCCTTTGGCAGTTATTTCATCGTCAATATCGCCACACCAAATAGTTGCCGATGGATAGGCTCTTAAAACATATTCGATACCCACAGTGCAGGCAATGGCACAAACTATGTGCAGGTCTTTTATTTTTCCCTCTTCCTTTAAAAACTCAATTGATTTTACAAGCGACGCACCGGTGGCAATCATAGGGTCGCTGATGATGATTACCCGGTTATCAATTTCGGGGCAGCTCATATATTCTAATCTGATGTCGAAACTGCCGTCGGGGTTATGTTTTCGGTATGCACTGATGAAAGCATTATCAGCTTTATCAAAATAACTAAGCAGACCGGTGTGCATACCTAATCCGGCTCTTAAAATAGTGGCCAGTACAGGTTGGCTTTCAAGTACTTTACAACTGCTTATGCCGAGCGGTGTAGTAACATCCTTCTCCACCCAAGCCATTTTTTTACTAATCTCGTAGCCAATTACTTCGGCAATACGCTCTAGGTTGCGCCTAAAACGCATACGATCCTGCTGCACTTCCATATCCCTTAATTCGCTTACCCAATTACTTATTAGAGAGTGTTCTTTGCTGAGATTGATAACCATATTGATTGTTTTGAGTATGTAGCTTTAACTGCCCGTTTTTGGCAAACCGTACAAATCTAAAATAAAAAAATAAGCATTTCATTTTATTTTAACATTCTGTTTCACAAAAATGTATTTTTATTGTATTCAAATTATAAAAAATGAAAAAGATAATACCGGGTTTATTGTTACTGAGTTTTGCTTTTACCGCCTGCGGCGGCAATGAAAAAGAAGGAGATAAAAAAGATAAAGATAAATACGAACAAACCAAGGAAACGTTGGAGCAGACTGAGAAGAAAAATCCCAAACGCTTTTTAGCGGTGGAAGGGCACGACAGGAAAAACCTGATTGGGCAGCGGGTAATAAAGGGAAAAGTAACCAATAAGGCGACCGTTGCCAGTTTTAAAGATGTAGATATTGAATTGTCGTTTTTTAGCAAAACCGGCGCCTTGCTCGAGAAGGACCATGAAGTGATTTATGAAACGATTACCCCCGGCAGTTCCACATCTTTTAAAACAAAATATTTTGCACCGAAAGGTACGGATAGTGTAGCCATGAAAATTGTGGCTGCAAAAACTGAATAACAGGGTTACATGAACTCAAATTTATCACCATCAAACAACCCCAAATCGCTTAGCTTTAAATGTGGGATTACCAGTAAAGCCATAAAGGACAAGGTCATAAAAGGTGCCGATAAAGTTGAGCCCATTTCTTCTTTCACCATTTTGTCGATAGCGGTGTATGCCGCAGCTACTTTGTAGCCATCTTCGTTACTCATCAGCCCAGCAACAGGCAATGCTAAAACCAT
>JBKJPN010000093.1:0-2544 GCA_046595125.1 Ferruginibacter sp. | reverse complement strand
GCTACTAACAGCACAAATGCGCCAGTGGTTGCAACAATAACTGTAACGCCATCTATCCCACCAAGTTCAGTTACAACAACTTTTAATTACACTGGAACTATTCAAAACTGGACAGTTCCGGCAGGTGTTACATCGGTTAACATAACGGCAAAAGGAGCTCAGGGAGGAGGAACATTCACAGGACTTGGAGGTCTTGGTGCATCCATATCCGGTACAGTTTCAGTTACACCAGGTAATGTGTTGAGTATACTTACTGGCCAAATGGGCGCATGTGGCGTTGTATGTGCTAATGGCGGCGGCGGCGGCGGTTCATTTGTATGGAATACTTCTACTGGAAATACTTTATATATAGCAGCCGGCGGCGGCGGCGGATTAGGATACGTGGCTACAGCTGGTGGAGCAGGTTCGGCAAATGCTATTACAACGGCAGGTGATGGTGCTGGTTCTCAGCCAGGCGGAGCAGGCGGAAATGGTGGAGCAGGCGGAGCAGGCGTAAATGGCTCACCGGGATTTCCCGGAACTGGTGGTGGTGGCTCAGGTTGGTTGAGTAATGGAGCTAATGGAACGATATCAGCCATGGGTGGTGGAGGTTTTTCACCTTTGGCAGGGGGAACCGGAGGCGCTGCAGGAGATGCTAATGGAGCAGCCGGTGGTTTTGGCGGTGGCGGCGGAAGTGCAGGTAATGGAGGTGCTGGCGGCGGCGGTGGCGGATATAATGGTGGCGGTGGCGGAAACATCTGGAATGGGTCTTCCTGGGGAGCTGGCGGCGGTGGCGGATCATTTAACGCAGGCACAGGTCAGTCGAATATTGCTGGTAATCAAAACGGCAATGGCATTGTAACAATTAGTTATTCAATTGCTGGCTGTACCGGTACTCCAACAAACTTTACTATTACAGTTAACCCAACGCCTAATGCCATAGCAACACCATCAAGTCAAACGATTTGCAGCGGCACAGCAATCACCAATATTGTATTAACGAGCAGTACGGCAGGAACAACATACACTTGGACAAGGGATAATACAGCTACCGTAACAGGTATTGCGGCGAGTGGTTCAGGCAGTCCGATAACTGGCTCTTTAACAAACACAACCTTTGCACCCATTACGGTAACGTTTACGATCACACCAACAGCAAATGGTTGCGTGGGACCAACAACAACAGCTACCGTGCTAGTTAACCCAACACCAAATGCAATAGCTACACCTTCAAATCAAACGATTTGTAGTGGTACTACAATCACCAATATTATATTAACGAGCAGTACAGCAGGAACAACATACACCTGGACAAGGGATAATACAGCAACTGTAACAGGTATTGCGGCGAGTGGTTCAGGCAGTCCGATAACTGGCTCTTTAACCAACACAACTTTTGCACCAATAACGGTTACGTTTACAATCACACCAACAGCAAATGGTTGCGTGGGACCAACAACAACAGCTACGGTGCTAGTCAACCCAACACCGAATGCAATTGCTACACCAGCAAGTCAAACAATTTGCTCTGGTAGTGCAATCAGTAATATTGTATTAACCAGCAGTGCAACAGGCACAACTTATACCTGGACACGTGATAATACTGCTACCGTTACAGGTATTGCAGCGAGTGGTTCAGGCAGTCCGATAACTGGCTCTTTAACCAACACAACCTTTGCATCAATAACGGTTACGTTTACAATCACACCAACAGCGAATGGTTGCGTGGGACCAACAACAACAGCTACCGTGCTGGTAAATCCAATTCCAACAGTAAATCCGCAGCCAAATCAAACAGTTTGCGCAGGTTCAGTAGCAACTGCAACCTTTACGGGTGTGGTAGCCGGCACGGTGTATAACTGGACAAATTCAAATACAGCAATTGGACTTGGAGCAAGTGGCTCAGGTAATATTTCATTTACCGCTACCAATGCAGGGGTTACACCTATTGCAGGAACCATTACTGTAACTCCAACATACACCAATGGCGGTACCACATGTACAGGTACCCCAATAACTTTTACTATTACAGTTAATCCATTGCCAACAGTAAATCCTGTCCCTAACCAGGTATTATGCCAGAATCAATCAACAGCTCCTGTAAACTTTACAGGAACTCCAGCGGGTGTAGTATTCCAATGGATAAACAACAATACTTTAATAGGTTTAGCAGCAGCAGGTACAGGTAATATACCTTCCTTCATTGCTCAAAATCCAACAACTGTTCAACAGGTTGCTACCATAACTGTAACACCTGTTACAGGCCTTAGTACACCTGTTACAACAACATTTGCTTTCACAGGTGCGGTTCAAACCTTTACAGTACCTGCCGGAATCACTTCCTTGAATGTAAAAGCATGGGGAGCACAGGGTAACTCAAATGCCGGTGGCATACTGGGAGGTTTGGGTGGTTATGCCGAAGGAACTTTGGCAGTAACTGCAGGACAGACCCTTTGGGTAAATGTAGGTGGTGGCGGAACCGTAACAACCAACGGAGGCTTTAACGGCGGTGGCGCTGCAGGTCTTAATGGTGGTTGTGCAGCAGCCCAAGGCGGCGGCGGCGGT
>JBKJPN010000002.1:0-6752 GCA_046595125.1 Ferruginibacter sp. | reverse complement strand
TAAAAACCCAAAGCTTGCCATGGTAGATGGCGCCCTGGGCGGGCAAGATATAAATTCATTAAATAATAACACAGCACCTTACTGGGATTCTGTTTACAACCGGCTCACTGCAGCTGGCTACACGGCAGCTCAGGTACAGGTTATCTGGTTTAAAGAAGCAGAAGCCTCCCCCACCGATACCGCATTTGCCAGCTATCCCGATGCACTTAAAGCGAAATTCAAATCGGTAATACAAATCGTAAAAAACAAATTTCCAAAAGCTAAACTCTGCTATCTCAGCAGCCGTATTTATGCCGGTTATGCTACCAGCCAGTTAAACCCCGAACCCTATGCATGGTATAGCGGATGGTCGGTAAAACGACTTATTGCCGATCAGGTGGCAGGCGATGCCGCATTAAATTATTCAGGAGCAGCACCCATTGCGCCCTGGCTTTCCTGGGGCCCTTATTTGTGGGCCAATGGCGCAACACCAAGATCGGATGGATTGAGCTGGTTACCTGGCGATTTTCAGGCAGACGGTACCCATCCCAGCAACAGCGGCCGCCAAAAAGTAGCGCAATTGCTGCTTCAGTTTTTTTCTACAGACGAAACCAGCAAGCCATGGTTTCTTAAACCTTAGTAAAGCTTAATTTCTGTTGCCGCTTTGGCCTTCCGTCTTATCATAAGCGTTCTCAGTTTAAGAGGAAATAGGCTGGCATTACTAAAGCTCAGGTTACAGTTACAAAGGAACAGGTTACATTTCTAAGTAGATTGTTCACCCACTAGGATATAAATCCTATGTTTTCAATTTCCATCCGCACAGCGTCCGCTAACACAGCAATCAAAATTTAATTTTATATTTATCTTATACAGTCTGACTGTTTCGAAATTTCTATTAAATAAAACAACATGAAGGAAACCAAACAACACAGCCTTAAAGAAACACTTAGCCAACTCAAAGCGCTTACCAACGAGAAAATGTACAAGCATAATAAAAAGAACGGAGTTGGCGATAACCAGTACGGCGTAAAACTTGGCGATATTAAAGCGATGGCAAAAAAGATAAAGATAAATCATGGTTTAGCATTGGAACTTTGGGAAACGGGCAATCTGGATGCTATGCTACTGGCAATCTTGTTGTTGGATTTAAAATCAATATCTGCCAATGATATGGACAAGTTGGTGCGGTCCGTAAAGTTTGTACCGGTATCAGATTGGTTGAGTGCTTATGTTTTAAAGATGCATCCCAGTAAAGAAACGTTACGCCAAAAATGGATGTCCACAAAAGACCCATGGGCAGCCCGTGCCGGGTGGAGCCTTACTGCAGGGCGTGTTGCAAGGGAGCCGGAGGAACTGGATATTCTGGCACTGCTGGACCGTATTGAAAAAGAAATGCGAAAAGCCGCACCCGAAGTGCAATGGACCATGAACAACACATTGGCGAGCATAGGCATCAATCATCCCAAACAACGCAAACGTGCGCTGGCCATTGGTGAAAAGTTGGGTGTTTATCGTGACTTTCCAGTTTCAAAAGGATGCACTTCTCCCTTCGCTCCTATTTGGATAAATGAAATGGTGAGCAGGCAAGGGTAAACTCGATTTTGGTTTTTAGTTTTTTAACTTCCATAAAAACTGCTACATGAAACATATCATCAATATTTTTCTTCTTCTTTTAATTGCTACAACAACTACAGCCCAGGACCGGGATATAAGCTACATGACCAGCGGAGGAAAGCTGAATCCCTTGCAGGCAAATATGGATATCAGGCATTATACGCTTGCACTTGATGTGGATATACCCAATCAATCCATTGCAGGTTATGTAGAGATTGATTTGATTCTTTTACAACCAACAGATACCATTTTGTTAGATCTGGTACATTTTTTAAACGTCACTAAAATCAGTTCAGCAAAAAAGAAAAATGATTTTTTCCGCCGTGGCGATTATCTGTTTATTACAAATACAGCAGGCTTTAAAACAGGCAGGCAAATTTTTAAAATTGAGTACAACGGCAAACCGCCGGTAGCCGTAAACCCGCCATGGAAAGGCGGTTTCAGCTGGAAGAAAGATAATGCCGGTAATCCCTGGGTGGTTATTAATTGTCAGTTGGAAGGCGCCAAAGTTTATTTTCCTTGCAAAGATCACCCCAGTGATGAACCAAATGACGGCGTAGATATGTTCATCACTGTCCCAAAAGACTTAGTCGTTGCAGGACCGGGTCTTTTACAAAGTGTTAAAACAAAAAGCAGCAGGCAGACTTTTCATTGGAAAACAAATTATACGATTAGCAATTACTGTATCCTCTTCAATATTGGCAAATATGAAATAGTCAAACGTCCGTTTACCACCATTGAAGGTAATAAAGTACCCATTGAATTTTATGTGCTAGAAGAAGATAAAGCCAATGCTCAAAAAATACTCGACCTACGTGAACGTGATACCCGGATTCTGGAAAAATATTTTGGCGAATATCCCTGGGTAAAAGAAAAAATCGGCATTGCACAAGTTCCTAATCCCGGTATGGAACATCAAACGATGATAACCTATGGCGATAAAGTGGGTAAATTTATCACCCACAAAGTTGGCAGCTGGGATTACTCAGCAAATCTCTTTCATGAATACGCCCATGAATGGTTTGCCAATAAAGTAACCAATAAGGATTGGGCACATATGTGGATACAGGAGGGCATTACAACTTATGCCGAAGCGCTATTTTGCCGGGAAGCAAATGGAGAACGTGGTTACGACAGCATGTTGGTAATGTTTAGAAAAAGTATTAAAAATGAAAAAGCATTAGTACGGGCAGCGGAAATGAATTCGGGTGAAGCCTATACCGGTGATATTTATACTAAAGGAGCTTTCTTTATGCATACACTGCGGTATGTTTTGGGCGATGCGCAGTTTTTTCCAACGCTGAAAAAATTAGCCACCGATCCGCAATACACCTACAGCAATTTTGTAACTACCGATGACGTGGAGCATTTATTCAGTAGTGCATTAGGCAAGGATTTAAAACCACTTTTCGATTTTTATTTAAGAACAACGCAGCTGCTTAAAATTGAACTCAGGCAAACAGGCTTTCAGGAATATGAAATAAGATCAACAAATTTGCCAATGCCGTTGCCTATTGATATAACCACAGACAGTGGAACAAAGCAAATTACACTTACTGATAAATGGATTAAGGTTAAAAGCAGTTCGCCATTGCTGGCCGATTCCAAAGGATATTATTTAAAAATGGTTAGTACTGATTAAAAAAAACGGATTGAGTTAACTGCAAAATTTCTAAAAAATACACTATAAATAATAATCGATGCCAAGACTTCCGTTGGTATGTAGATTTTGCTCATAACTAGTATTCAGGGAATTTATCTATCCGTGCCTTTAAATTGTACTTCACCTATTCAACATTTTAGCATCTCGAAAAAAGCAGCAACTAGAAGATTTAAAACTGGCCAAATAATAAATAAATTGATTACTAATTAAATGCACAATTATCGGTTATCCATTTTTAAGGATTTATTTAATCACAAATGTGGAAAATTTTTAGTTCGTTTATTCCAGTCAATTTCCGACATTCATTAAAAATCAAATAGTGGAACTTGGAAGAGAATAAAGAAATATCAGCCCTACTTCATTTAATTGACGACCCCGATGAATACGTGTATGATACCGTAAGCGAAAAGATTGTGTCTTTTGGTAAAGACATTATTCCCAATCTGGAAAATCTTTGGGAGAATACCAGCAGCGAAGAGATTCAGGAAAGGATTGAGTTATTGATTCACCGACTGCATTTCCGTGATCTTACCAATGATTTTACCGAATGGGCTGCCACCGATGCTGATTTACTGCAGGGTGCTTTGTTGGTTGCCCGGTATCATTACCCAGATTTGGATGCAAAAGCTGTTCATCAGGAGATAGAAAAATTGCGCCGTAACACTTGGCTGGAGCTCAATAATTATCTTACGCCCATAGAGCAGATTAATATTGTTACCAGTATTTTTTATAACTACTTTAAACAAAAAGGTGTTGAATTTGCATATGAAAATCCCGACGACTACTTAATTAACAAAACCCTCGAAAGTAAAAAAGGAAATGCGTTAAGCAACGGCATCATTTATATTGTGCTTGCCGAACTGCTGGATATACCTGTAGCTGCCGTAAATATTCCCCGGCAATTTATTCTGGCATATTTTGATCCCCAACACGATTTGTTGAACCCGGTTGGGCACAGCTCCGAAAAAATAAAATTTTTCATTGACCCGCTTAACGGACAAATGTACAGTCACAAAGATGTAGAGGGTTACTTTAAACGAATTTCGGTACCACCCGTCCCCACTTATTTTAGGCAATTGAATAACAAAAGAATCATTCAATATTTGCTGGAAGAATTGAGTAAGTGTTTTGATAATGACCGCAACCGCTACAAGATGAATGAATTAATTTTATTGGCAAATATATTAGACGGATGATTTATCATGTGGTTTCACAAACAAAGTGGCAGGAAGCACTGCAGCAGGGCTTTTATGAAGCCGACTCGCTAGCCTTGGAAGGCTTTATACATACTAGCAAGGCTGACCAAGTTGCAGGTGTTTTAGAACGATACTACAAAGGACAAAACAATCTTTTGTTATTGCATATTGATGAAAGCTTGTTAACTGCTCCTTTAAAATACGAACTGGCACCGTCGGTTAATGAAGAGTTTCCACACATTTATGGAGCGCTTAATATTGATGCAGTCATTAAAACCGAAAAGCTATGATAAGCTGGGATGATTTTGCAAAGGTTGACATTAGAGCCGGCACTATTTTGGAAGCAATAGATTTTCCTGGCGCCAGAAAACCTGCTTATCAATTACGCATTGATTTTGGCGAACTGGGGATAAAAAAATCATCAGCGCAAATAACTGCACTGTATACAAAGGATGAATTAGTCGGCAGACAAATATTGGCAGTTGTAAATTTCCCTGTTAAACAAATTGCCACCTTCTTCAGCGAATGCTTGGTACTGGGTGTGTACAATGATAATAATGATGTGGTGCTGCTGCAGCCATCGCTACCAGTAAAAAACGGAAATAAAGTAGGCTAAGAGAAAAGTCGTCATTCAACATGCTGCACTATAAAACTGTACATTTGAATTCACATGAATATCGAAATGGTATATTACAAATCGCCGCTCGGCGTGCTGGAAATAAGAAGCACGGGCAATGCCATATCAGATATTTTGTTTATCAACTCCTGGAAAGGCGCCAAAATTAACGAAGCTGATATCAGCTTTGTGAAACCAAAGTCTCCCATTATTAAAACATGTATTAAACAGTTGGATGAATATTTTGCCGGTACCAGAACCGAATTCAATATACATATATTGCAGGTTGGTACAGCGTTTCAGCAAACCGTTTGGACTGAGTTATGCAATATACCTTATGGCCGAACCATCAGCTATCTTGAATTGAGCAAAAGAATTGGCAATGTAAAAGCCATCAGGGCTGTTGGTACTGCCAACGGAAATAACAGTGTGAGCATTGTTGTGCCTTGTCACCGGGTTATTGGCAGTAATGGCGATTTGATTGGCTATGGCGGCGACCTCTGGCGTAAAAAATGGTTGCTAGAACACGAAGGCAAAATTGCCAACGGTGTACTAACTTTATTTTAAATCAACACTGCCAAAAGAAAGTGGCAATAGCGAATTTGCTTCTTCAATCACCACTACTTTTCCTTCCATACCACTTAAAATTAACCGGATAGGTTGACTCATTCGCTCTTCGTACTCAACCAAACTTTGCCTGCACATGCCGCAGGGCGAAATTGGATGCTCGCTCTTTCCCAATGTATTATGATAGCTGATAGCCATAGTATCGATTGCCACATTAGGGTGAATAGTAGCCGCAGATGCCAGCAAAACCCTTTCGGCACAAATACCAACTGGGTATGCTGCGTTCTCCTGGTTTGTACCGGCAACTAGTTCGCCATTAACCAACCGGGCAACGGCACCTACATTAAACTTTGAATAAGGTGCATAGGCTGCTGCCGTTGTCTCCCTTGCTTCTTTTAGCAATTGAGCATCGGCATCGGGCAAATCATCCACCGAATCGTACACCTCATAATTAAATTGATATTCTTCTTTATTCATTTGGTTAAATTACAATTATAAAATTAGATAAAAAATCCTCTCTGCATTGCTACAGAGAGGACTATCCAGCTTTAAAGTTACTTCTTAAAACTTAATCAGCATAAATTATTTAATCCAGCGGAACAGGCGTTTCCAACGTGGTCCGTTTTCGTAACTAAACCAAATCAGCGATGCTTTGCCAACCACATGATCCTCTGGTACAAAACCCCAGTAGCGACTGTCCAGCGAATTATGTCGATTATCACCCATCAACCAGAAATAATCCATTTTAAAAGTATAACTGGTTTCTTCTTTTTCGTTGATGAATATTTTACCTCCCTTATTTTCTACCGTATTTCCCTCGTACACTTCTATGCAACGTCCGTAACGCACTATATTATCTGGAGTCAATTGAATATTTGCACCTTTCTTAGGAACCCATAATGGGCCGAAACTATCAACTGTCCAGTCTTTATTATCAGAATAGTACGGAAATAATTGTTTGTAAGGGTAATTGGTATTGTTGATATCAGCTATGTAATCAGTAATTGTATACCCCGCTGGTAGTTTCAGATTTTTTCTTTCGTCGTTGGTGATATTTACCAGAAAAAGATTGTTTTTAATCTGCATCAAATCACCTTGCGATGCCCTGATATTAATA
>JBKJPN010000191.1:0-7737 GCA_046595125.1 Ferruginibacter sp. | reverse complement strand
CACTAGTATTCATTAATTCTTTTTGGCTATCGAAAATTACCAGTTTAGAAAAATAGAATGACAGAAAAACCAAAGGCAGTATGGCATTATTAATGCAAAATTTTAAAAAAGGGTTATTGGCTGTTGCCAGAAATTTGCAGCGTTTGCTGTGCAAAATAAAAGTGGTGATATTCCAACTCATAATAAATACGCCAAACGCCACACCAACGATAGCGGCGCTCAAAAAATCCACATTACCCAAATATTCAGGAGAAAAAAATAGCCCATCGGCGCCATAGCTTTTTAAAAAACCACTGTTGATGGTACTGCCGAGGATAAACCAAAATACAAGGATCGCCTGAAATTTTCTGAAATGAAGTATAAAAAGCTGAATGGGGAAGGCGTAGTATATGTTTTTCAGCGTTTGCTTCATGAATTAAGGGTGTTTTTTAAAATTACTACTTTAACACACAGGAAGCAAACCCGATTACATGCAAATCTACGATGCAGGAATCAGGTGATTTGTTTTCTTCTCACCATAAAAATTAAAGAAACAATAACCATCACCAATAACATTGCTGTAAACTGATGTAGTACTCCAAAAACAACAAGCATGTTGGGTTGGGTTGCATTTAAAACAGTTAAAATACCCAGCACTGCCTGTGATATTACAAGCAACAAAAACATAAACCGAAGTTTGCTGAATAATGATTTGGCTTTTACAGACCTTGATTTGAACCACCAGATACCAATTAGCACCACTAATAAATAAGCTATGCCACGATGAATAAAATGTACCATCAAAGGATTGTTTATCAGGTTTGCACTGAACGGCGAAAGCTCCAACATGCTATCGGGAACCATGCTGCCGTTAATATCGGGCCAGGTGGGTGCAGTAACAGCTGCTCTCATGCCTGCCATAAATCCCCCATAAATTAACTGAAGAAATAAAACGCCTAAAATTAGAAGTAGAAAATTCCTAAGCTTGGGATTGATGATAATTTGTTCTGCTTTAATGAGCAGACTTAATGCAAACCACAAAGTGTAACATAGCAAACCAAGTGCAGCAATAAAATGGGTAGTCAGTTCAACATGGCCTACAAAATATTTTTCGGGCACTAAGCCGCTCTTCACCATAAACCAACCAATAAAACCTTGTATGCCGCCCAGTGTAAAAAGAACAATCATTGGCTTAATCATTCCCTTGTTGAATTTTTTAGCCCCTAGAAAATAAATAAAGCCGAATAAAAATACCAGCCCCATGAGCCTTGCCCAGGTTCGGTGAAACCATTCCCAGAAAAAAATAAATTTAAACTCCGAAAGCGAAAAATATTGATGAACATATTTAAACTGATCAGTGCCTTTGTATTTTTCAAATTCAATCTGCCAGGCAGCATCGTTTAAAGGGGGAAGGGCACCTGTAATTGGTTTCCATTCGGTAATAGAAAGGCCAGATTCGGTTAAACGGGTGATACCACCAATCAGCACTTGAATCACAATCATGCCTACGCCAATTAATAACCAAATGGCAATTTGACGCTGTGCTTTTTGTTGTTTTAGATAATCCATTGCTGCTGCAAATTTACAGCAGCAATGGTTGTTTATACAAAATGAATTGGTATTTTATTGATTTGGTTGATATTTGTTAAACAAGATGTTGGCACCATATTTAAATAAAGACACTATTGAAGCCGGACTAGATGAAGCCGGCCGTGGATGTTATGCCGGTCCCGTATATGCAGCCGCTGTTATTTTACCCAAAGATTTTTACCATCCGTTGCTAAACGATAGTAAACAACTTAACGAAAAACAACGTGACTTGCTGAGGCCCATTATCGAAAAAGAAAGTATTGCATTTTCAGTGGCGGCTGTTGACAACGATACCATCGACGAAATAAATATTTTGCAGGCCAGTTATTTGGCTATGCACCTTTCTATAGATAAATTAAAAAAAACTCCGCGGTTTTTACTGATTGATGGCAATCGTTTTAAAGCCTATAAAAAAATACCACATCAATGTATTGTAAAGGGCGATGGCAAATATGCTTCTATTGCAGCAGCCAGTATACTGGCAAAAACTTATCGGGATGAGTTTATGCAAACAATACATACAGCGTTTCCACATTACGGCTGGGATAAAAATAAGGGCTACGGTACGGCTTTGCACCGGAATGCTATTGAGGAGTTTGGTCTTTGCATACATCACCGAAAAAGTTACAATATTCTTCCGGCTACCAGTTTTCAGTAAAAAAAATCATGCCTCCCATTCACCCTGTCCCTGCCTTACTACAAACCAATCATCGGTTGTACAATCCACCACTGTTGATGGAATCATGCTTCCGATACCGCCATCAATTACAAAATCAACTTTGTCGCCAAAGTTTTCATAAATCACTTCAGGGTCGGTATACTCCTCCACCATGTCGCCGGGGAGAGATGCACTAAGTATTGGGTTACCGAGTTCATCTAAAATATGTTTGCAAATATTATTGTCGGGTACTCTAATACCTACGGTAGATTTTTTACTTTGTAAAATTTTTGGCACCTGCTTGCTACTCGGTAAAATAAAAGTATAAGGACCCGGCAGGTAATTTTTGAGCATACGATACAACGGTGTGTCAATGCTTTTGGTGTAATCACTTAAATGACTTAAATCGCTGCAGATAAAAGATAACTGGGCTTTTTGCGGATCTACATTTTTTATTTTACAAATGCGTTCAATAGCTTTATGTTGGTTAATATCGCAACCCAGTCCGTAAATGGTGTCGGTTGGGTAAACAATAACGCCGCCGTCTTTTAAACATTCCACCAGCTGTTTTATAAGCCTGGGCTGCGGGTCTTCGGGATGAATTCTTATTAACACTGATCTGTATTTTATTAATAATTATCTGCAGTAAAGAACGCAACTTACTAAAATCATTTTAATCAAGTACTTTTGCAGCTTTAATAAAACCTTTAAAAAGCAACTTATGTCAGTAATATGTGTTGGTACCATGGCTTTTGATACTATTGAAACTCCTTTTGGAAAAGCAGAGCGGATTGTTGGTGGTTCGGCTACTTATGTAGCTTATGCAGCGGGCAATTTTGTAACGCCTATTCAACAAATTTCTATTGTTGGTAACGATTTTCCGCAGGAAGAAATGGATGAACTGAAAAAGCGTGGCGTAGAATTAGATGGTGTGGAGATAGTAAAAGATAAAAAATCTTTTTTCTGGAGTGGCAAGTATCACATGGATATGAACACAAGAGACACATTGGTTACCGATTTAAATGTACTGGAAGATTTTAATCCAATCGTTCCCGATTCTTACCAAGGAGCAGAGTTTTTAATGCTGGGGAATTTGATGCCTAAATTGCAGATGAGTGTAATTGACCAATTAAAAGTACGCCCTAAGCTTATTGTGATGGACACTATGAATTTTTGGATGGACATTGCCATGGACGAACTAAAAGAGGTATTGAAAAAAGTAGATGTTTTGTTGGTTAACGATGCCGAAGCCCGGCAGTTAAGTGGCGAACTTTCACTGGTAAAAGCCGCTAAATTAATTATGGAGATGGGGCCGCAGTTCCTCATCATTAAAAAAGGAGAGCACGGCGCTTTATTATTTCATAAAGATCATGTGTTCTTTGCGCCGGCCCTGCCTTTAGAAGAAGTATTTGACCCCACAGGTGCAGGCGATACTTTTGCAGGTGGCTTTATCGGGCATCTTGCCAAAACCAAAGACATTAGTTTTGAAAACATGAAAACAGCTATTATTGTTGGCAGTGCCATGGCCAGTTTTTGTGTGGAGAAATTTGGACCCGAGAGGCTGAAAGAAATTACAAAGGCAGATATTGATGCTCGGTTAACAGAGTTTGTACAGCTGGTTAATTTTGATATCGACTTGGTATAAAGCCATATCAACACCCATAAACTTTTTAACATCATTACAAACTACCGTCGTTTAAAAAATACGGTAGTTTTTTTATAGCCGTTTAATTTTAGTAAAATGCTTGAGATTGTTATACTTTATTTTTTGATAAAAAACATAGGAAGCCTAGCGATTAAAAAAGGGCTTCCGCCGCTTAGGTGGAAGCTTATCATGATTGGCAGCTGGATAGTTTTTGAACTGATGGGTTTGTTTTTGGCCATCTCCTTTTTTGGAACAGGTAATCTGTTTGGAATAATGGCTATTGGCCTTGCCAGTGCTTTTGGCGGTTATTTATTTGTACGATATATACTGGAGAACAAGCCCGATGCTGATCAACTCGACGATTTTGGTAATAACAGTTGAATCAGTGAGTTGATAGAATATAAAATCCCGAAGCAAGCGCTTCGGGATTTTTTTTCAATGGGAGATTACTTTGTAATTCCTTCCAGCGCAAATAAAAATGCATATTCTCTTGCGCGGTCTTTTAGCGCTTTAAACCTGCCCGATGCGCCACCATGACCAGCTTCCATATTGGTGTACAGCAATAGTTTGTTATTATCAGTTTTCATTTCTCTTAATTTAGCTACCCATTTAGCTGGCTCAAAATATTGTACCTGACTGTCGTGCAGGCCGGTTGTTACCAGCATATTTGGGTAGGCCTTCTTTTCCACCTGATCGTAAGGCGAATAGGATTTCATGTACATGTAACTTTCTTTATTGGCTGGGTTACCCCACTCATCGTACTCGTTAGTTGTAAGCGGAATACTTGGATCGCTCATAGTTGTTAATACATCAACAAAAGGAACAGCTGCAATTACACCATGCCATAGTTCGGGTCGCATATTTACAATGGCACCCATCAGTAAACCGCCGGCACTGCCACCGTTCGCATACAGATGCTCTTTGCTGGTATATTTATTGGCTAGTAAAAATTCTGCACAATCAATAAAATCGGTAAAGCTGTTTATCTTCTTAAACATTTTTCCGTCTTCATACCAATAGCGGCCCATTTCCTGTCCGCCTCGTATATGAGCTATAGCAAAAGCAAAGCCACGGTCCAATAAACTTAAACGGGTGCTGCTGAAACTGGCTTCCATACTGGCTCCGTAACTGCCGTAACCATACAATAACAACGGCGCTTTGCCATCTTTCTTAAATCCCTTTTTATAAACAATAGAGATGGGAACTTTGGTGCCATCCTTTGCAGTCGCTATCACTCTTTCTGTTTCGTAATCTTTTGGATTGAAAGTGCCAACCACTTCCTGTTGCTTCATCAGCTTTTTTGTTTTGCTGCTCATGTTATAATCATACACCGAGTTGGGCGTGGTAAGCGATGTATAATTGTATCGCATTACATCAGTATTATAGTCAGGTATGTAAGACAGATTTGCAGAATAAGCTGCTTCATCAAATGGAAGATAATGACTGCTGTTGTCTTTAGTATTTAAAATGTGAATCTGTGTTAAACCGTCTTTGCGCTCAGAGATAGCCAAGTAGTTTTTAAACAAATCAAAACCTTGTATCAATATTTTATCATTGTGGGCTATCAATTCTTTCCAGGCCGTGGTATCGGTTTTATTTTCAGCACTGGTCATTATTTTAAAATTCTTAGCAGCCAGATTGGTGCGTATGAAAAATTTATCAACGGCATGATCTACACTATACAAAACCTCTTTCATCCTTGGTTGAAAAACCGTGAAACTACCTTCTGGCTTGTTTGCATCAATCCATCTTACTTCCGATGAAAGAGTTGCTTGCGAAGTAATCAAAATAAATTTATCGCTCTTGGTTTTGCCCACACCTATATAATTTGATTCGTCGGCTTCGGTGTACACAGTTTTATCTACGCCTGCATCGGTGCCTAGTTTATGCCTTTTAATTTTTTCTGATAAAAGCGTAACTGTGTTTTTGGAAGTATAAAAGAAATTGAGGTTATCATTTGCCCAAACCGGGTCCCCTTCTGTATTCGGAATTTTGTCATTGTATATTTCTCCGGTCTCCAGGTTTTTTACATTAATTACGTACTGCCTTCTACCAACCATGTCGATACCATAGGCCATTAACTTGTTATCCATACTAACATCAAAGCCCGTTGCCGAAAAATAGTTATGTCCTTCGGCCATGGCATTCACATCCAGCAATACCTCTTCGGCAGCTTCCAGCGTTCCTTTTTTTCGACAATACACAAAATAATCTTTGCCCTCCACCACACGGCTGTAATAAAAGTAGCCGTTTTTGAAAACCGGTACACTCTCATCTTTTTCCTTAATACGGGCTTTCATTTCGCTGTATAAACTATCCTGTAATATTTTGGTACCACTCATCATAGTGTCAAAATATTTATTCTCGGCTTTCAAATAGTCAACCACTTTGGTACTGTCGGGTCCCTTTTTAAAAAAGTCATTCATCCAGTAGTAGTTGTCTATTCGGGTATCGCCATGGGCTGTAAGTTCTTTCGCTTTCTTTTCGGCTACCGGCGCTGCTACGCTATCTGGCCACTTGTATTCGGTTTTTGTCATTTCTGTTTCCTTGTTATTGTTTGTACATGATGAAAATACCATTGCCGTAATAATGATTGCGGGCAGGAGTTTGTTTTGCATAAACTTATTTATTTAGATGATTAATTATTTCTTTTCTCGTCCTCGTCTCTGACGAGGATGTACTGGTTCAGAGACTCCGTCTCAAACCAAAACTACATTTACTAATCCTTTAATACCCGCATAATCTCTTGCAGAACTGTGTAGATAATCTTCCGCATTATCAACAATCCCGGCTCTCTGTGGATTATCATGCGTATAAAAAATACGCCCCTCTAACATTTCCGGCTTATGCGGATCAAGATAAACTGCATGATTCCCGTCCTGCCAAAAATGATATTTCTCTATCCGCTTTATAAATTTACCGGCATATTCAAAGCGATACAACATCCAGTCTTTCCTGCTTTCGGGTTCATCCTGAATGGCAGACAGCACTGAACGTGCCGTAAATTTTTTAAAGTCTCTGATTATTTCCGACAATTTAAAACCATCTTTTGCCTCGGCAACCAAATGAATATGATTGGTCATTAAGCACCAAGCAAAAACTGTAAGTCCTTTACTGTCGGAACAAAAATTTAACGAATCAACGATAATTTGTTTGTAAACCGGGCGGATAAAAACATCTACCCAGTCAACAACCGTAAAAGTTAAAAAATAACAACCATTTTGATCTGTTATTGTATATCTGTCGCCAGACATAGCTTTTAATTTTAGTTGTTTATAACATGTGAGTCTTTAGACTCACAACCAAACCATCCTCGTCAGAGACGAGGACGATTCAATTTCTTCTTGCCAGAACTATCGTATTCTTAAATTGCTTTTTCTTTCCATTCAAATTAAAAACTTCGGTAAATATAATATAAATACCCACGGGCAATTTTTGAAACTTTTCGCCCAATCCATCCCAACGGAAATTACCTTTTGTACCACACAAGGCATTGCGTTGCAGATAGCGAACTGCACGGCCATTCGCATCAAAGATGCTGATGTTAGCAACATAACCCGGCGATGGAAAATTATAATCAATGGTTGCAAAATCATCCATGCCATCGTTATCTGGCGATACAATCTCGGGCGTTACAGTTATATCTCCCTGCACCTCTAGGTCCATACGGTACTGCGAATTTTTATAGGTTGGTGTGCCGTAGCCTACGCTGGTAGCGGCTGAATGCCAGTTGTCCTGATTTTGAGTTGGCGCATGATATTCTATTCGCTCTAGTGCAACTCCTTCTCTGTCTTTTATGAGTTTAAAATGCCATTTTTCTGTGTAAGCAAGTTGGTCAACTATTTTCCCCTGCTCATTCAATATA
>JBKJPN010000123.1:0-12680 GCA_046595125.1 Ferruginibacter sp. | reverse complement strand
GCAGGCTGACAAAGTTATTTTTCCAGGTGTTGGACACGCTTTTTCTGCAATGGGGTATCTTAGAGAACGGGGGCTTGATAAAGTAATTCTTGATTTAAAACAGCCTGTATTGGGCATCTGCCTGGGTATGCAATTGCTATGCAAGCATTCAGACGAAGGCGATACAACATGCATGGGTGTTTTTAATACAGAAATAAAAATGTTTGAATCAGCCTTACATAAAATACCACAAATTGGCTGGAATAGCATTTATAACTATAAGTCAGCATTATTTAAAGACTTGACCGACAATGCCTTCGTTTATACAGTGCACAGTTATTATGCTGCGTTGTCTGCTGATACAACTGCAACCACAGATTATATTTTACCTTACAGCGCAGCATTGCAGAAAGATAATTTTTATGGCGTTCAGTTTCATCCCGAAAAATCGGGAGTAATTGGCGAAACTATTTTAAAAAATTTTATAGCGTTAATATGACAATCATTCCCGCAATCGATATCATCAATGGTAAATGCGTTAGACTTACCCACGGCGATTTTGCAAAGCAGAAAATCTACAATGATGACCCTGTTGACGTGGCAAAACAATTTGCAAATGCAGGTTTAAAACGCCTTCATATTGTTGATTTGGACGGTGCTAAAGCAGGTAAAATTGTTAATCTCTCTGTATTGGAAAAAATTTCATCGGCAACCAATATGATTATTGATTTTGGAGGTGGCGTAAAAAATATTGAAGATGTAGAATCAGTTTTAAATGCCGGTGCATCAATCGTTACCATTGGCAGCCTGGCGGTTAAACAGCCCGAAGTTTTGGAAGAGTGGTTGATGGAGTTTGGAGCAGACAAGTTTTTAATTGGTGCAGATGTGCTTGACGAGAATATAAAAATTAGTGGTTGGCTTGAAGATAGTGGTATCAATATTTTCACGTTCATCGGCAAGCTAATCAGTTTAGGCGTAACTAATGTATTTTGTACCGATATTTCAAAAGATGGAGCCATGCAAGGCCCATCCATCGATCTGTATAAAAAAATAATGGTGCAGCATCCCGAAATTAATCTAATTGCCAGCGGTGGTGTATGTTGTATTGAAGACGTCGTTGAATTAGAAAATATCGGATGTGCCGGGGTAATAATCGGCAAAGCTATTTATGAAAACCTGGTACCACTTGATGAACTGATACTTCATAATTCATAACTCATAATTCAAAAGAACAACATCATAACGTTAAATGAATATAGTGCCTGAAAATAATGAACTGTTACAAAGTCCCCCTTCAGGGGGATTTA
The DNA here is from genome assembly GCA_046595125.1 of Ferruginibacter sp. Taxonomy (GTDB): domain Bacteria; phylum Bacteroidota; class Bacteroidia; order Chitinophagales; family Chitinophagaceae; genus Ferruginibacter. Next base: position 11,394 of record JBKJPN010000123.1, on the reverse strand, counting down.
GGGGGTTAACAAAAAGAATAATTCCCTGCCTTGATATAAAAGATGGCCGTACGGTAAAAGGCATCAACTTTGAAAATATTCGTGATGCTGGTGATCCGGTGGAATTAGCCATGCTGTATTCTGCACAGGGAGCTGATGAACTAGTTTTTCTGGACATAACGGCAACGGTGGAGAAAAGGAAAACATTGGTTGAATTGGTAAAACGAATCGCTGCCAATATCAATATTCCCTTTACCGTTGGTGGTGGAATAAGTACTGTGGATGACGTGGCCGTTTTGTTACAGAACGGTGCGGATAAAATTTCTGTTAACACGGCTGCTTTTAATAATCCGGAACTACTTAAGGAATTGAGTAATGCTTTCGGAAGTCAATGCGTGGTTTTGGCAATCGATACAAAAAAAGAAGAAGATGGGGAATGGTATGTTTATTTGAATGGAGGTCGCACAAAAACAGAAACTAAAACAGTTGATTGGGCGAAGCAAGCAGTTGCATTAGGGGCAGGCGAGATATTATTGACGAGTATGAATAATGATGGAACTAAAAACGGTTTTGCTTTGGATATAACTGCAACTTTATCCAACATGCTGCCGGTTCCGGTGATTGCTTCAGGTGGTGCCGGTTCAAGGGAGCATTTTAAAGAAGTGTTTGAAAATGCGAACGCTGATGCAGCTTTGGCTGCCAGTATATTTCACTATAAAGAAATTAAAATACCCGAACTAAAAAAATACCTTGCAGCATACGTTAACATCAGAATGTAGAATACTATGATACAATTTATAATTGTCGTTGCTATAATTGCGTTGGCTGTTTTGATTTACTTTAAGAATAGAGTGGAAAATAGAAGGATTGATCGTATTAACCGGCTTGCCGAAAAGCAAGAGGAATTATTAGACTTGTTAAAAGAAAATAAAACTGATGAAAATGAAAATTGATTTTGCAAAATATGCAGACGGGCTTGTACCAGCTATCATCCAAGATGTAAACACCAATAAAGTGTTGATGTTGGGTTTTATGAATGAAGCGGCATTTGCAAAAACTAATGAATTGCAAAAAGTAACTTTCTTTAGTCGCAGTAAAAGCCGGTTGTGGACAAAAGGAGAGGAGAGTGGGAATTTTCTTTATGTCAATGAAATAAAAGTAGATTGTGATAATGATACGCTTTTAATTAAAGTAGATGCGGCTGGGCCCGTTTGCCACACAGGATCTGATACCTGCTGGAGTGAAATCAATAAAACTGATAATTTTTTGCTGGAGCTGGAGAATATAATTGCTGAACGAAAAAATAATCCCGCTGAAAAATCTTACACCAGTTCTCTTTTTGCAAATGGAATAAATAAGATTGCCCAAAAAGTAGGAGAGGAAGCAGTAGAGTTGGTTATTGAGGCCAAAGATAATAATGCAGGTCTCTTTAAAAATGAAGCTGCTGATCTGCTTTTTCATTATCTAATATTATTACAAGCAAAGGGTTTTAAGTTAAATGATGTTGTAGAAGTACTGAAAAATCGGCATCAAAAAAACACTTAGTAAATTAATTCCCCATCAGTTTATTTTTCTGCGCTACAAATTCGTCCTGTGTTAAGGCACCTTTTTGCATTAACTCAAAAAGCTTATGTAATTCATCCGCAATCATTTGCTGGCTAGCCTGTGCAGTGGCATTTGGTATTGACCGGGCGATGGCTTCGGCTAATTGCGAAGCCTGGCTGCTTACCTGAATGTTTTTATTTTCTTCCCGTGCATGTGTAATGGTGTCTTTTAAAAGTTTAGGATGATGAATAAATTCATACCTCGTTTCGCCCAGTTCAGCTGCCGTTTGAATATCCACCGTGCCAAAACCAATGATACGTCCCCAAAGACTCTGGTCATATTCTACATTGTTTATTTTATCCAACGGACTTTCTTTGCTATGCCGGCTGAAGAAACCACTTTCATCAACAACCCGCATGTTAGTAACACACCAAATATTATTCTTCCAGTTTACATACTCAATTAAAGGATAAAGTATCGCAAGCAGTACAATTATAAGTGCTGTGGAAAAATTTGCAAACCAAAATAAAATAACGGCCAGCAAAAGCCAGGCAATAAAAGGCAATACCAGTCGTAACCAATGCTGCCTGATGATAATCAGTATTTTTTCATCTTTCTTTAATTCGGTTCTCATGTTGATGTTTGTTTTTATTAATTCTGATTTTGTGTTGAATATATTTGCAGTTTGTCGTCGGCCTGTACTAATACTCTTTCAAATTTAAAACCAAGTTTTAATAAAAGTTGAATTGAGTTTTCATTTTCAGCCAAGGTGGAAGCCAGAATAACAGGGTGTAACGGATTGGCCAAAAAGTTATCGAGCATCAGTTTTGCAGATTCAAAGGCGTAGCCTTTTTTGCCATATTGTGGAAGAAAAGCAAACCCAATATCATGGTGTGGTAAATAATCTCTCTTAATGAAAGTAATTACGCCAATGCCGGTCAAGCAGTCTTTTAATCTTACAGTCCAGTAACTGATGTTAGCGCTACTGAGGATTTTAGCAATATAATTTTCACTATCCTCAATAGTATGCACGTTTCTGTCGCCGATGAATTGTTTCCATTCTTTTGTATTTACCAATTCAAATATAAAAGCGGCATCGGCGGCCAAAAGCCGGTTAAGGATTAATCTGCTGCTTTGAAATTCAGTTTTCATAAAAACAGATTAGTTTATTGTTCCTTGTTTCAATATAATAAAAACGATGAGTTCATCCAGCGGTATTGCAGCACGTTTACATGCATCATCAACTTCGTCCCTCGAAACACCCGCTGCAAACGATTTGTCTTTCAATCTTTTCTTAACGCCCTTCAATTCCATTCCTGTATACCCTTCTGGTCGCATCAAAGAATATGCATGAATCAAGCCGGAGAGTTCATCAAAAGCATAGAGCATTCTACCCATTTGGGAAGCTGGTTCCACACCAAAATGATTGGGTCCATGTGATGCAATGGCATGTATAACTTCAGGGTCAACATTGCGGGCTTCCAGTTCTTCAATTATTTTTTTGCAATGCTGCTCAGGCCATTGGTCCCAGTCGGCATCATGTAAAAGGCCTGCCATTTCCCATTGCCATTGTGTGGCATCATCCAATTGTTCTTTTTCGGCGGCCCAGCATTTCATTACATGGGCAACTTGCTTCATGTGCAATTGTAAACGAGGGTTTAATACCCAGGTTTGAAATAATTCCTCAGCCTCAGCCCTTGATAGTGTTTTGCCTTTATTGGCAGGGTTGCCAAAGCTGTTTCGGTTTAGTTGTAACGACATGTTTTTTTTACAAACCTAAAGCTTAAAGATTAAAATTTCACTTGAAATTAGTTGAAAGGGATTTGTGTAGGTTAAACAACTGCATAAATCAAAAACAACCCAAAGCCAATAGCAAAAGGTGCACTTAACCTGAGTAGAGGAACGGTTAGTTTGGATGAACTCCAAATAGCAAAACGGGCATGCCAGACACGTGGAATTAGCAATAGGATGATGCTAGTTATACCCAACATAATTCCAAATAGTTTGAAGAAAAATGGAAATACCGATATTGAAGCATACTGTAAAATGGCAAGCGCCCATACGCCCCGTAGGCCCAACTCGGTATAATTAATAAGATTTGTGCTGCCCGCTTTTGCAATAATGTTTTTTGCTGACAGTGGTTTAAAAAACATCAACAGCCCAGCGTAAATTAGCCATATGCCCGAAAGAATAATAATTAGCTGCGCTACTTGATTTAACATAATTGATAAAGGTAAACTAAATACTATTTGCGTTAGATGGAACTAAATGACTCTGCTTGAATTTGGATGAACACAAACAGCATCTTGGTCCTAAAAAATATCCCGGTGCCACCATTGCTGTAAGAGGTTCCAGTGATTTTACCTTGCACAATGGGTCGGTATTTTTCGTTGTACATGTTTTAGGTATTTAAAGATAATAGCCAAGTTTGCTTGTATATTATGCAGAGATTCCTATTTTTCTTTTTATATTTAACTTATAAGCTATTCAAGTTTCTCTTTCTTCCAAAAATTTTAAATTTTTAAAAAAAATGGGCAAAAAATCAGAACAAATAAATTTTGTTTGCGAGCAGGAAGTTGTGATACAGGCAGAGAGAGAATATTTATCGTTAAAAGAAGGCGATACCGGAATGGGGCTTGCCATTTCCGGCGGCGGCATTCGTTCTGCGTCTTTTGGTATGGGCGTTATGCAGGCTTTGGCAAATAACTGTATTTTAAGCAAGGTTGATTTTATGTCAACCGTTTCGGGCGGCGGCTATCTGGGCTCGGCATTAACCTGGGCGTTAAAGCAAGGTGGTACGGAAGCTGGTACCCAACCAGAAAATTTTCCGTTGGGCAGAAAAGGTGTTTACCGAGTTGAAACAAAAAAGGTATCTGCACTTAACAGAAATAAATCTGATAACGACCTGCTCGATTTCATTCGACTGCATGGCTCTTACCTTACACCAAATTCGAGCCTTGATATTGTTTCATTGATAGCCGTTGTTGCACGGAGTATGGTCATGTCGCTTTTTGTTTACCTGAGTATTTTAACGGTGGTGATGACGCTTGCCGTATGGAGTGTTTATTTTTTAGCACATTATTTTCTTCCAGAATTTTTCAATAGTGCCAATGTTAATTTCACTAGGGGCGTTATGCTTATTGTGGGCCTTATATTTTTTGGTGTAATTACAAGCCTTGGTTTTTTATTTTCGTTGAGTACTTTTTTAAGCAGTAAGAAATTTTCGATGAAACGTTATTTGCGGTTTGTTTCGGGTCAGAAGTTTGTTGGGCTGATGCTGAAAATAAGTATCGCCTGTTTTGTTTTTGGTTCGTTGCCTTATTTTTTATTATTGCTGGAAGATACGCTCAGTAAACTGGTTGTACCGGGGGCTTCTACTTTGTTTGGAACCTTGGTAGGTTTATGGCAATATAAAAAAGCAAAAAATAAAGAGGCTAATAACAGTATGAAGTCCAGTTTGTTGATTTACAGCGGCGCCATAGCTTTGTTTTACGGCATTATTCTGTTTGCCTATATTGCTTCAACGAATTATTTTTTAAATCTGGATACATTAACAATGGCACAGCCCGAGATGTTTGGAGGGTTGGTATTGCTAACCTTGTTTTTTGGGACATTTGTTAATCTCAATTATATTGGTCCGCATTACCTGTGGCGCAACAGATTAATGGAAGCTTTTATGCCGAATAAAAAAGCGGTAGGAACCAAAAGCTGGCAGCCCTCGGTAGAAGCCGATTCGGCTTTAATGGAAGATATGTGTGATGAACTTCATCCCCGTCCGTACCATATCATCAATACAAATGTAATTTTAGCAAACTCACCCAAAGTGGTGTACAGCGGTCGTGGCGGCGATAATTTTATTGTTTCGAGGTTGTACTGCGGCAGCGAAGCCACCGGATGGAAGCCAACAAAAGACTTTCAAAAAAATGCAACCAGAGGCGGCATTACTTTGGCTACTGCCATGGCAACTTCGGCTGCGGCATTAAATCCAAATGCAGGTGTGTCGGGCGAAGGTGTTACCCGCAATACGGTTATTTCGCTATTGCTATCCATGTTGAACCTGCGGCTGGGATACTGGACTAGTAACCCGTCTATGGAAAATGCTATGGGGTCGCCAAATTTTTTTAAGCCCGGCCTTACCAGTGAGTTGCTTAGGTTTGGTTTAACCGAAACCAACCGCAACATACAGTTGTCGGATGGAGGCCATTACGAAAACCTAGCCATTTATGAATTAATTAGGCGTAAGGTGAAAACGATTATTGTTTCGGATGGTGGTGCCGATGCTGCTTTTAATTTTGATGATTTGGCAAATGCTATTGAAAAAGTACGGGTGGATTTTGGTGTTAAGATAAAGTTTATTGATAAATATGGTGCTGCTGATATTTTGCCCGGCACATTAAACGGAAATGATTTTGATAAGAAATACAGTATTGCAACAAAAGGTTTTGCTATTGCTGATATAATTTATAATCATGACAAACCGGAAGAAAATGGAAAACTGGTGTATTTGAAACTGGCTATGATTGAAAGCCTACCCACCGATGTGTATAGTTACAAAGGCATTTATCCTGATTTTCCACACCAGTCAACAGCCGATCAGTTTTTTGATGAAAAACAATTTGAAGCCTACCGAGAACTGGGGTACTACATATGCAAGCAAATGCTGGCTTCAGAAGCAGGGATGGAAATATTCGACTTAGTGCCTGCAAGTTCTAAACCATCGGTAGATTTGTACAGCAATCAGTAAAAAAGCAGCAATTAAAAAAAGGTCATTTTTCTGCCATGTCGGCAAAAAAATAACCTTCAAAAATAAGGGTATAAATATTATTGACCAGCAGCCAAAGCGGCTTCTTTCTGGGCTTTCTGGGCAGCTTTAAATGCTTTGTATTTTTCATTACCCATTACGGTTTTCAATTGCTCGTTTCTTTCTTTGTAAATGGCGTCCAGTTTTTCTTTTTTTGCATCGTCACTTAAACTTGCATCTGCTTTAATTGGTTTAGTCTTTTCATTCGACTCGTCCAAAACAGCTCGTACTTTTTTCTGCTCGTCTGCACTTAGACCAGCCTTTGTAAAAGCATCTACCAAATCTGCCTCTTTTTTTGTTTTCGCCGCTTCTTTTTCTTCTTTGCTCAAAGTTTTTCCAGCCGATGTTCCATCTGCATTCGCCGTTGCAGTTTGCGCCTGTGTTGTAGCAAAAAGGGAAATCGAAACTAGTAAGGAAACGAAAATCTTTTTCATGTTTTGTTTTTTAAGGTTATTAATATCAAGCATACTTTTAAACAACACTTAAAAATAAGTATATTCATTGTTACTTAGCCCTGACTTCAAAAATTTAACCAAATTCCGGTTAAAGGATGGTTGTAACATAATACCCCATTAAAGTAATTGATTTTTACTTAAAATTTAATAGGTATATTTAGTAATGTTACCTGATAAATTATTTTCATTTGCAATTGTATTACTCATTATACTTGCGCTAGTAATGATAGTTATTGGCATTAATGCCGGCATAATGCCACCCATACTTACAGGAGTTGGATTTTTACTGATTGCCTATATTTCCGCTGGCAAAAAATCAAAGAGTTGAGACAAAAAAAAACGGTTGAAATAATTTTATTTTCAATAGCTTAAGATAAGCAGGCCAGCAGGCAGGGCTGTCAATACTTAGTTACCTCGTTACATATGTCTGCATCGGGTGCTGAGGGTGTACAATCAGCATTGAAAACCAAAAGTTACAATTTCACAATTTCTACCCTTCGGTTTTTGGTTTTTCCATCCTCGTTATTATTTTCTGCAATTGGTTTTGATTGTCCCCACCCTTTTGCTGTTAAGCGGCTTTTATCAATTCCCTTTGCTATCAACGCATTCATCACAGCTTTTGCCCGGTTTTCGGAAAGGGTTTGGTTTGCCGTTATGTTTCCAACGCTATCGGTATGCCCTTCAATACTTGTTTTAATTGACGTGTTTGCTTTCAGCATGCTGGCCACTTGGTCTATTATTGTAAGAGATTCAGGCTTGATATCTGCTTTGCCCGTTTCAAAATTTATATAAAGGGCAATGCGGCCGTCGGTATTCAATGCGTTTAAAATATCTGCTGCATTTACTTCTTGTTGCATGTTTTCCAGTTGAATAATGGTAAGAACATAAAAATCGGAATTGTCATTTCCGCCGCATTCTACTTTTATCCAGGCAGATTCCTTACCATTTTTCATGAGTTTATAGGTGCCAATGGCTTCGGCAGCACTTTGAAAAAGCATAACACCGCCTATACTTTTAACTGCAGCCTCATAGTTTTTAAGAATCTGCAAAGTACTGGGCTTCGACTGACTGGATTCAAAATTAAAATTGTATTGTATCATGGTCATGTTCCCTTCTTTGTGTTCTATTTTATTTCCGCCTGCCGCAACATTGAAATCAGCCTCGTTGTAATTTAACTTACATTCAGTTATTAAATAGTTCGGCATTCTCTTTGGAAACATCGGGCTGTCTTTACAGTCGTCTGCCTCCTGTTGGGGAAATAGCGAAATGGTAAATAATAGAACTGGAAAAATAATTACGAATTTTTTTTTCATCGAATTGTTTTTTTAAGTTATGCAGTTATGGATAAAGAGTAATGAACCTTAAAGGGTAGTGCCGCAGTAGTGGAATACGAAACCAGATTCTCGGCGGGATGGCACAAGATGTTATATTTTTTTTGAAAGTCATAGCAAAATGACAGATTTAATTTAATGTGAAAGGCTATTTCACAGCAATATTTCCATAAGGGAAGTTATGATATGCGCAGATGCTAAGCCCTTGGCTCGGTGAGAGAGGTTGGCTGGTAAGAACAGGTCTGATGTATTTATTTTTCCTGCTGAAATTCTCTTTGCAAGTAAGTCTTTTACTCATCAATTTGCAGCTGGCATAATATTCTGATTTACCTTGAAAAGATTATCCCCATCATATTTCTTCTTAATTTTTGTTAGCCGCTCATAGTTGTTTTTATAACTTGCTTTTATCCGGTCCTGACCTTCATTCATAATAAAATTTAAATAGGCTCCGCCAGCCGAAAAGGGATGAATTGCTTCCCAGTAATCTTTACACCAAGTAGTGATTTTTTGGGCATTGGCAGGATTAGGATCCACCCCAACTATTACGCCAGCATATTTAGCGTCACGGTAGGCCCAGGGAGTAGCATCGCTGGCAACCCTACCGGCAGCACCGCTGATTGGGTACAAATGCATTTGTGATAACGGCGTAGGGATATTCGATCCAAATTCCAAGTGCTTTGCGGTGGCATCTGCGTCCAGGTCATTGAAAAAGTCAGCTCGCCAGTACCATTGCAGTCCGGGAGGTAGTAAACCGTCAAATAAAGTCTGTATAGCCGGATACGGCATTTCTCCTACATGTTCAAATACCGGCTTCATGGCCAAAATTGGTTTAAAAATTTCAGCTGCTTTCTTTGTATCACCAGCGTAACACCAAACAATTCCACAAAACTTTTTATTGTGAAGTACTTCGGGAAATGGAGGGCCGGGTATTTCCATCGTGGCAATAAATCCATTTAATTCGTCGGGAGCATCGTGTATAAATTCATGGTACCAGGCCATGATCTCCGGGGTTTGTTCAATGGGCCAAAGGGTAGGGCCACCAAAAACATTTTTAACTGGGTGTGCCTGAAATTTAAATGAAGTAACGATTCCGAAATTACCACCTCCACCACGGATAGCCCAAAACAAATCTGTGTTTACTTTGCCATTGACAGTAACAATTGTACCGTTGGCTAAAACCATATCCGCTTCCAGTAAATTATCGATGGTAAGTCCGTATTTACGGGATAAATGACCAACGCCTCCACCCAGCGTTAAACCACCAACGCCAGTTGTAGAGATGATACCTGCTGGAATGGCAAGCCCAAACGGATGTGTGGCATGATCCACTTCGCCCCAAAGGTTTCCGCCGCCAACACGCACGGTATTATCTGATATGTTCACCCGTACAAATTTGATACCCGAAAGGTCAATAACCAAACCGTCATCACACAATCCAAGTCCGCCACCATTGTGTCCACCACCTCTTACCGCTATCAGCAAATTATTTTCACGTCCAAAATTTACGGCATGCATTACATCTGCTACATCCACGCATTTTACAAACATGCCGGGGCGCTTATCAATCATTCCATTGTACACTTTGCAGGTTTCGTTGTAGGTAGGATCAGCCGGAAGAATTACCGTTCCCCTAATCTGCGCTGTAAACTTTTCAATAATTTCTTTATCGAGATCTTTAACTAAAGTTGACATGGTTTTTTGTTTAGTGGCTGAATATAATTTTTATTTGGCAACGATCATATCCTGCAAAGACCAGAGTATGGCAAGTACATTGTTTTTTGATTCATCATCTATGTTGTGTTGCTGCAATACCGTCATGATATCATTAACGGTGTGTTGGTATTCATCTGCGCTAATATTCATTCCTTTGTGTGCGGTTGGCATATCTTTGCCTGTGTAAGAAACGGGGCCGCCACTGCCAGCACTGAAAAAGTCAATGGTATGTTTCTTAATAACTGCAAGTTTTTCAGGCTCATCTTTATACGGTAAAAACCGTGCACTAATGGCCGGGTTATTCATATGTGCTTCAACAACATCATCAACAATGGCTGTAATACCCTGTGTGCCGCCGAGACTTTCAAAAAGACTTTTACTCATGTTGGTTTATTTAATTGGTTACAATAAAATGAAAATCAGTACATGCTCTGTGTTCAACCAAATGTACGGTTGAACAAACCCGCAGGCTGTAACATTTAATTCAAAAGCATGTAATTTTAATTCAGGCGGAAAATCAACCGGGGAAATTTTCCTCATGCTTTGGCAGGAAATCTGACGGGGTATGACCGAATTTTATTTGAAAACATTTTGAGAAATAGGAAGGACTCGTGAACCCGGTTTGAAAGGCTATCTCCGAAATATTTCCTTTGTTTTTGGTGAGCAGCAGCAGGGCTTTATTTAACCGGTATTCTTTCAAGAACACATTGGGAGATTTGCCGGTAAGCCTGGTTAAATTGCGATATAGTTGAGATTTGCTGCTTCCGGTAGGCTTGCTGAAATCATCAACTTTTAAATCTGAATTGCTCCAGGATAAATCCAGATAATCCATAAATAGTGTAATAAATTTTTCATCCGAATGCTTAAGTACGTTGATATTTTGTTCTTTAAAATCTGTATGTACATTTTCGCTTTTGTACAATTCAGCACCATCAGCTGAAATAGTAATGTTGGCAGGTATTAGCGCACACATGCGGTTGGCTAAATTAACGCAGTTTTCAAAAATTGATTTCTTCCCGGTAACTGGAATGCCGGCACTGATGGCTATTTTTAATGAGCCCTCTATTTCGTCAATTTTTTTGCATTTTAAAAGAATATCACTGGCCGCATTTACTGCTTTTGTTACCGATTTAAATGAAGCAAGCACTTGATTATCCGATTTACTAACCACTGCGCCATCAAAGGAAAACAACCGCTCATTTATGATATTGTACAAGGTTGATGATAAATCGGTGAAGCCCGGCACTTCTTTAAAGCCAGTAGTTGGTTTTTGTAATTTAATAACCATGATGGTACGAAAAGCGGGGTCGTTTATAATATTTAGTGAACTGTCCTTTGCTTTTTCTGGATCTTCTATCCGGCCCAAAAAAGATTCAACAATGCCGGCATCTACTTCAATAATGCTGTGGGGTATTTGGCCATGGGCCTCGGCGTGCATTTTCTCCAGGGTTTCTGGATCGGGCGCTTCAATCAAACAAAAAGCAGTTTTTCGTTTATCATCAAACCAATACGTTAATCCTCGGCAGCCAAATTTATCCTGTATTTTAAGGTCTGCCTGGTGCAGTTCTGC
>JBKJPN010000216.1:0-4712 GCA_046595125.1 Ferruginibacter sp. | reverse complement strand
CAACAGGAGATATGGCTGTAAGTTGATTTAAATCCATTATGTTGCAGTAAATTTGCCGCAAAAATACAGTAATTGGCACAGATGATAAAAGTAGGGGCAGTTAGTTATTTGAATACCAAACCGCTGATATATGGATTTGAGCAGGGACTTATGCAAGATGAGGTAAAATTGGTTATAGATTATCCAGCAAATATTGCATCACTTTTAAGAAATGATGAAATTGATATTGGGTTGATTCCGGTTGCAGCTATTGCCGAATTAGCGACGCCAGAGATTATTTCCGACTTTTGTATTGGCAGTGATGGTGAAGTTGCAAGTGTTTGCCTGTTCAGTGATGTGCCGTTGAATGAAATAGAAACTGTGGTGCTCGATTATCAAAGCCGTACGTCGGTGGAATTATTGAAGATATTGTTGGCAGAGCATTGGCAAATTACACCTGCATTGCTGAATGGCCACAAAGATTACGAAAAAGAGATTGCTGGCACTACTGCGGGTCTTGTAATTGGAGACCGGGCACTGGAACAAAGATTTAAATCAAAATACATTTATGATTTGGGCTTTGCTTGGAAAGCAATGACCGGTCTGCCCTTTGTTTATGCTGCTTGGGTAAGTAATAAAAAAATGTCCGACGGTTTTCTTACCAATTTTAATAAAGCAAATGCCCTGGGTTTAGTATCAATTGATACTATTGTTGAACAACAGCAAAACAAGCTGTATGACCTTAATCTATACTTTACACAAAACATTAGTTACCGTTTTGACGAACATAAAAAAGAAGGAATGCAATTGTTCTTAAATAAGATTACCGCCAACCAAAAAATGCTGGCAGTAGCAAGTTGAAAGCAAGGTGAGCATTTGAAAAAGTTTAATTCAATAGTTTATGGGATTTAAAAAATATATTCACAAGTTTACCCGCAGTCTTGGTTTTGATTTTTATGCGTTAAAGGATAAAAGTGACGGCGAACTATTGCGTTTACGTTGGTTAAAAGAAAGGAACATTAAAACGGTTTTGGATATTGGGGCTAATGAGGGGCAGTTTGCATTGATGATCAGGGAATTACTACCACAAGCTACCATCTGTTCTTTTGAGCCCATTCCAACATGTTATAAGCAATTGCTTACAAATTTTACAAACGACAAGGCTTTTAAAGGATTCAACTTTGCCATTGGCGAAAAGGATGAAACCATAGAAATGAACATCAATGATTTTACACCTTCATCATCTTTATTAGAAATTGAAGAATTGCATGTTGAGAATTTTAAACATACGGCGCATTCAAAAAAACAGCAAATACAGGTTAAAAGCCTAGATGGGTTAGCTGGGGAATTGAATGTAGCCAAACCATACATGGTTAAGATTGATACCCAAGGATATGAGGATAAAGTAATTAAAGGGGGGCAAAAATTATTGGCAGCAGCTGATGTTATTTTTATTGAACTTACTTATTCACCACTGTACAAAGAACAAACTTTATTTGACGATATTTATAATGACCTGGTAAAACTAGGTTTTCGCTATCATGGAAATTTTGAAGAGTTGTTAAGCCCGATAAACGGGGCTGTTTTACAATCGGACGGTGTTTTCATAAAACAGCAGTCTGTTTAAAAATTAAGTTATGTCTACAGTACCTTATCTTATTCAATTTAATTCAATCGGCAAATCAGATATTGGTTACATTTCCATCGCCGAAAAAGAAACACTGCCTTTTGTGCCCCATAGAATTTACTGGACTTACTATACACCCGAAGATGTAAAAAGAGGTTTTCATTCGCATTATAATTTAGAACAGGTTTTGGTGGCTGTTGCCGGCAGAATAATTGTAACTACCGAAATGAAGGGTGGCGAAAAAAAAGAGTTTGTACTTGATTCTCCAAAAGTTGGTTTATACATTCCAAAAATGTGTTGGCGTATGATGCAGTACAGTCATAATGCTGTACAGATGTGTATTGCAAGCGAAGTGTATGATGAAAAAGATTATATAAGAGACTATAACGAATTTTCAAAATAGCAAGATGGAAAAAATTTATTCTTTTGAAAATCACCATTATTTTCATGCGTATTGGGAAGAGCGGGAGCAAGTTTATAAACAAAGTTTGCTGTTTCCTAAAAGTACTTATTCTCCCTGGTTAAACGATGAAGTGTTTATTAAAACCTACAATGCCATAAAGGATAATACCCTGGTTGATATATACCGTTGTTTTGAACTCTGGCAAATGAGTTCTCGGTTAAAAAATAGTGAGGCTGCTATTATTGAAGTGGGTGTTTGGCGTGGTGGTACTGCTGCTTTGTTGGCAAAAGCTAATGAAAGCCGTTCGCCGGTTTATTTATGCGATACTTTTGAAGGTGTAGCTAAGGCTGGGGAAAAAGATAATCAATATAAAGGTGGCGAACATGCCGATACCTCGCAGGAGATTGTTGAAACGCTGATGAAACAACAAGGCGTGTCTGATTTTCATATTTTAAAAGGGATTTTTCCGGATGTAAATGCAGATTTGCTGGAAGCCAAGAAATTTAAGATTTGCCATATTGATGTGGATGTGTACGAATCGGCAAGAGATATCTTTAACTGGGTATGGCCCAGAATGATTATTGGAGGGGTTGTGGTTTTTGATGATTACGGATTTGCAGCCTGTGCAGGTATTACGCAATTGGTAAACGAATTGGCTGCAAATACTGCTGATGCTTTCTTTGTGCATAATATAAACGGACATGGCTTATTAATTAAAACAGCTGTATGATAAATGTATTAGTTACATCACTGGGCAGTAATACAGCTATTGGCGTAATTAAAGCATTGCGGAAAAATGAGGATATTGAAATAACTGGTACCGATTCTTTTCCTGCACATTTATCTGCAGGGAGTTCCTTAGCAGATTTTTTTTACGAGGTGCCTTTGGCACTCGCAGATGATTATGAAACAACGTTGATTAAAATAATTAAGGAAAGAGCAATACAGTGTGTAATTCCCATACACGATATTGAAGTGAAGAAAATTGCTGAACTAGCGATCAAATTTCCTAACCTTACATTTTGGGCAGTAAATAATCCCGGTATTATTTCAAAATGCAATGATAAAAAAACTATAAACAGTTTTTTAATGCAACATGATATCGCTGTGCCAAAAATGTATTCAACAATTGCAAGTCTCGAATACCCGGCTTTGTATAAACCAAATGAAGGAGTTAGTAGTAAAGGAATACAGGTTTTTGCAAGTGCAGACAACATCAACTTGCATTTGGATTTAAACGAAGGGTTTTTGCAGAGAATAATAATAGGTGTTGAATATACAGTAGACTGCTACACATCATACCACGAAGACTTTTTTAATTGCTGTGTAAGAAAAAGGATTGAAACTAAAGAGGGTATTTCAACCAAAGGACAAACGGTTGACGTTCCCGAATTGGCGGCGCTTTCAAAACAAATTCATCAGCTGCTTAATTACAAAGGCGCATCAAATATTCAGTTTATAGTTGAAAACGGAATTCCTTACTTTATAGAGATTAATCCCCGGTTTTCGGGAGCTGGTATATTGTCCTATCACGCCAATTTAAATAGCCCAGAGTTTACAGTTTTAGAGGCAATAAAGTCACCCGGTTTTAACGAGATAAAAAATAACCCGGTTAAAACTAATGTTTTTATGACCAGGTACTGGAACGAAAATTTTTATGAAGGATAAGCTTATCATTTTAGATTTTGATGATACATTGGTATCCACCCATCTCCGGCAATATACTTGCATCAAGGATTATCTGGATAATCGGAAAATAGAGTTTACAGATTACGATAACTATTTCGAATTACGACGCACCCATAATTTCTCTAATGCCGCATTAATTGAGCATTTACAAATAGACCTTGACCGTGAGGATTTCAAATTATTTTATCTTGCTAATATTGAATCGGAAAAATACCTTGCACTGGATGAAATGATAGTTGATAAAAAGCATTTGATTCGGGCAGTTGAAATGGGGTATCGGCTGAACCTGCTTTCGTTACGCAGCCATCATGAAAATTCAAATAAGCAATTAAAGCAACTGGGTATTGCAGATTTGTTTGATGAGATTTACTTTATTCATCATGATCCTCTTGAAAATCCTAAGGTTAAAAAATTGAAACAACTTAAAGATCAATATACCAATATAGACTTTTGCGGAGATGCTGTTTCTGACTATGAAGCAGCACAGCAATTAAATATTAACTTTGTTCAGGTAAAAACAGCATTATATCAATTGCCCAATTTTAAAGAGGCAAAACAGTTTAACAACATTAATCAATACTTTTTGTCAATACTATGAGTACATTCAGCGAATCAAAATTAAATGAAGTAGCATCGCAATCGCTTTACACTACGTTTACCAACAGCAATACTATATTATATTCTTACAAAATATTTTCGAGATTTCTGAAAAAAGGTCGGGTTTTGGAACTGGGACCTGCAGAAGGTTTAATGACTGAGCATTTATTAAAATACGATTCCGAACTAACTGTAATTGAAGGTTCATCTGTTTTTGCGGCTCAACTGAAAGAAAAATTTCCATCGCTGCAGATTCTGCAGTCCTTATTTGAAGAAACTGAAATTGATGGGCAATTTGATTTTATTGTATTGGGACATGTGCTTGAGCATGTAGCAGATCCGGTTTTATTGTTGCAATTGATAAAAAAATGGCTGGCTCCAGGTGGTAAAGTGCTTTGCGCAGTACCCAATGCACAA
>JBKJPN010000112.1:0-10274 GCA_046595125.1 Ferruginibacter sp. | reverse complement strand
GGCCATGTTTATGATTGCCGAAAACATGCGGGTAGCATTAGTTACCGAACATGTACCTGTACAAGAAGTTGCGAAACATATTACCCGTGATGGCATTGTAAGTAAACTGCAAATCATAAATAATTCTTTAAAAAGAGATTTTAATATTAATAAACCTCGGATCGCTGTGCTTGGCTTAAACCCGCATGCCGGTGACGAAGGTTTGATAGGTAAAGAAGAGGAAGAAATTATTAAGCCCGCCATTAAAGATGCCAAACAGCGTGATATTTTTTGCTTTGGCCCATACCCTGCCGATGCTTTTTTTGCCCGTGGCCAATACGAAAAATTTGATGCCGTGCTGGCTATGTACCACGACCAGGGACTGATTCCGTTTAAATCTTTAGCCATTGGCGAAGGTGTAAATTATACAGCCGGTTTACCAGGAGTACGTACATCTCCCGACCATGGAACTGCATTTGATATTGCAGGCCAAGGAAAGGCCGATGAATCATCTTTTAGAGAAGCTATTTTTAAATGTATTGATATTATTGTTGGCCGTTACGAATATGATGAGCAACATAAAAACCCTTTGGATAAAAAAAGTTCTGTAATTAATGCCAATATGGTTGATGAAAGAATTTCAGATATGCCAGAGTAGTTATCATTAACCTACCTTCAATTATTTGAAGACTGCTGCAGCAATTCCTTTGTTAATTATGTAGTTATTAACTGTCAGCTCAATTCTGCCCGTCTTGTTTTTCAGCTTATCATCCGTATTTTTCTTTTTACTGCCATCTTCAAAATCAAAAGTTATGCCCCTAGGCATCTTATAATCTTTGGTATTAAATGTAAAAATAATCCTCGCAGGTAAACCGTAATTAATATATTTTCCATAAATCATTTCCAGTTCATAAGTTCCATTATCCCGAGTGGTAGTTTTTGTTTTAAGTATTACTTCTTTTGCTGCATCAATATATAAAGTAGACAACACCACATCCGCATTTTCATCTTCGGGCAACAGTTTCACAACTTTCACAACGGTTTGGCCAATTTTGTCGCCGCCGGCATCCAACACGGTGTATTTGCCACTGCTAAAAATATTGTTCATATTCATATTTACAGCCCCTTTGGGAATAAAAGAAATTCCTTTTTCATTAATTATTTTTAGCTGATCAGGTTTTTTAAAATACAATTTTACGCTGGCCACCGGAACTTTTAAAAAGCTGATATTGGTTTTCATTTTGGCGTCGGCCGAATAGTCGTTTACCAGATTTATCTTGTCTTTTACTTTTTGTACTAACACATTTATATCCTGCGCATGCACAAACAAACAAAGCAAAGCAAACAGGTTTAACAATATAAATTTTTTCATAATTTTCTTTTAAGACAAAATATCTTTTTTGCGAAAGATAAAAACTGAAGCGGCTACCAATGCAACAATATAAGCCAATAATGCGCCCAGGCTTTTTAAAATACCGGGTAAATATTCAATGGAACCTTTAATAGTCACCCCATCGGCGTTGGAGCCTATATAAAAGAAACCTTTCCATCCTAACATATAAGTTGTAAAGAGATAGGGTCTGATATATTTTTGATAGATAGGTATTTCCATTTCACTTACCAGTGTGCATACAATAATAATACCCACGGTTGCCACTATCGGACCAATAGAATTATCCGATAAAGTTGAGAGCAACAATGAAATAGCGGCTACCACCATCATGGCAATAAAGGCAAATCCAAATGCATAAAAATACCGCCACAATACATCGCTCGATTCTATCAATTGTAATCCACTTGTCTTAGCTACAATCAAATCGTTTTTACCAAATACGGCAAGGCTCACCAGCAAAGAAATTACGGCAATCCAAACTAACAATGCAAAAACATACACCGCCGTTGCAAAATATTTCGACAAAATGATGCTTGTTCTACTCACCGGTTTTGAAGCCAGCAACCGCAAAGTGCCCATGCTTGCTTCACCCGATACTACATCGCCAGCCACCAGTGCAACTAAAATAGGTACATGTACCAATAATAAATTGAGCACAAAAAAGCAAACAGCATAACCGTTTACCAGTTTATCATAATCAATAACCATGGTTTCATCCAGCGAACCCAGCATAAACATCATCCAGTCTTTTCCATTAACATAAAGCCCCAGTTGTATCAAAAAAATAAAAGCTGCAATTACGCCAAAGGCCAGATATGTTCTTGGCTTTTTGAATATTTTAAACAATTCAATTTGCAGGAGATTCCACATGACTGTTTTGGGTTGTAAGTGAAATAAAATAATCTTCCAACGAATGGCTTGGTTTAACAGCCAGTATCCCAATATTAGATTGTGACAGGTGACCAATCAACTCCGGAATTTGTTCTTTATCCATTTTCAATTGGATACTTTTTGCATCAATCTGCAAATATTTTTCCCAGGCTGTCCCAATTATAGTTTCCCTGGCTTTCTTATCATTTACCGTTTCGATTGATACCAGTGATTTGGACGGGTCAAGCAATTCTGCCACATTGCCTTCAATCATTTTTTTTCCTTTGTGAATGATAAGCATTTTGTTGGCAACCAATTCTATTTCACTCAGCAGGTGCGATGAAACCAAAATTGTTTTTCCCATTTGTCTGCTCAACTGCAAAATAAGTTTTCGCATATCGGCAATTCCCTGCGGGTCTAACCCATTAGTAGGTTCGTCCAGTATAATCAATTTAGGATTATGCACCAGCGCAACTGCTATTCCAAGTCTTTGCTTCATGCCTTGGCTAAAAGTATGCACTTTGTCAAATGCCCTTTCATCCAGTTGCACCATCTTTAACTGTTCTATTAAAAAAGATTTGCTGGGTTTTATTCCGCTCATCCTCGCAAAAATGGACAGATTTTCGAATGCAGTAAGGTATTTATACAAATCTGGCTTTTCAATAATGGCCCCAATGTCTTTTAATATTTGACTGCGATGTGTCCTGAGGTTTTTTCCAAAAATGTTGATTTCGCCGGATGAAGGTTTTATCAGCGTTAACAACATGCGTATGGTTGTTGATTTCCCAGCACCGTTCTGGCCTAAAAAACCATATACATCACCTTCATCCACAGTAAATGACAAACCATTTACGGCTTTAATTTCTTTAAATTCTTTGGAAAGGTCAGTAACTTCTATAATTGCGGGCATGTATCAGTTTATTACTAAAGGTAAAACGGATTAGCAGGAAAAATGTTCAAAATAAATTTATAAGATTGAATTTATTTTAGCCGGGATTCATATAGGTCTGCAATGCTTTTACATAGTCTTCAAAAGCTTCAATTCCTTTTTTGGTGATTTTGCAGATGGTTTGCGGATAATTATTGCTGAACTGTTTGGTTACTTCAATATAACCGGCGTCTTTTAGTTTATTAATCTGCACACTAAGGTTACCAGCCGATGAATTGGTTTTTTCTCTTAAAAAAGTAAACTCAGCCTCCCGTACACTGATGAGCAGGCTTACCACGGCAAGCCTGAGTTGTGAATGTAATATGGGATCGAGTTCTTGAAATTCCATAATGAAAAATCCTGTCTTAATTATTTAATTGGATTGTTTGCTTTTTTATATTGCTGCCATAATAATAACCCTGGAATTATATAGCCGATTAAAACAGCACCGGCCATGATGAGCATGTCGTACTTAAATTCTTTATTAACAAATATAGCAATGGCGCCAAGCCAGTTTACTACAGCACCAATCATAAGTGCCCGTGATTTTATAGCACCTCCTTTAATCAACATCTGAAACGCAAAAATCATCAGAAAAAAACCAAAGCCTGCATTAGCACTTACTGTAGAATTTATAGAAAATATAATTGTAAACAGGCAGATGGTAAATCCAATATCAACAAGGCGCAACATATCATCTACGTAAGTTCTTACCTTTTTTTTCTTAGGTTTAATAAATTCGTAGCTCAACATTACAATGGTAAAAACTCCAAACACATTCCAGGCTAAAAAAATGTTATCCGTATTAGTGTAAATAAAAAAATAAGTTAAAAGAGATGCCACAAATATCATGGTACCCCAAAGCAACCAACCAAGGCCATTATCGGTAATATTACTTTTTGCCTGGTTTATCATTTGCTGAATGATCTCGAGGCTCTTAATGTTGGTTAGTGGTTGTTCACTTGACATAGCGCTTGATATTTATTAAAAATTATTTTTGAAAGCATGTTAATTTATTCTGGATTAATATTTGGTCGTGATGTTTTATTAAAGTGCAGATATTTTTTCCTAAGCAGGTAGCCCGGTATTATCCATGCAACAATAACCGCCGTTGATAACAGCAACAAAACATAGATGGGCATTACAAATACAGAAACAATCGCCAGTCCCCAACAAACAATACCGCCAATGACCAATGGTTTAAACTGCATAGCAATACCCGACAAAAATGTTGGCGTACCATATAGCAAAAGAATAAGAGAATTGATTATGTACCAGTTATTGGTTTTACTGACAATGATGAAAATCACCAGCATGCAAATGCCAAAACTCATCCATATATAATTAATGATGTTCTCACTGTAGGTTTTCACATTTTCTTTTTTCTTACGCCGGCTTAAATAAACTACCTGAAATATTACAGCCAGCCAGCAACTTACCCAAATAATTTCGGGATGCTTAAAGAAGTCCATTTTTAGTAAAATGAAATGAGCAATGGAACAGAAAAACACCAGCCACCCCCACAGCAGGTATAAAAATCCATTTTCGCTGAAACGGTTTTTTGCCTGGTTAATCATACTGTTAATTAACTGCAGGCTATCTGCTGGCGATAGGTTTTCGTTTTGTGTTGTCATAATATTTTGTTTGTGCCTGCCCGGATGACTCGGTTGGGCTGGATTCATCCAATCAACATGGGCTAAAAGGATGAGTCCTTACCCAATTATTTACATTCACCAATCAGCATCTCCACTCTTTCCTTACCCCAGTTAGGGTGAATATCGCTGGCTGGTTTAAATTTATTATACTTATCTAGGGATGATTGCAAAATTGGTTTTGCTACTGCACATCCGCCACCGAATTGCTCAGGAGTATATTTTAATCCTTGACCTTGCAGATACTCGGGCCTTGGGTTTGTAGGGTCCTGCTTCTTGGCATCATCAAGATGAGATTGAGCCTCTGGACCATACTCCATAAAACGCTGCATAGGGTTTACCATCATGTGGGCACTTGCGATCATGCTTTTTATGCAACTGATTTCGGAGTTATTGGGTTGCATTGCATCTGCTTTGTCAATTAACTCAGAGGCTTTATCAGCAATCGCATCAATTTTTGATTTGTCCTGTTCCATGTAAGTGTAGTTAACCTGGCAAAATGCAGCGTAGTAAAAAGCCAGCCACTGATCCTTTTCTGCGATTGCAATACGCTCAAATTTATTAGCCAGTGCGAGTAAATTAGCAGGATTCTTAAAACTGGTATCAATAGCAGCAATATTACCTTTCATGCTGGCTATGTATTTATCACTTTGTGCGTTGGTGCTTATTGTTAAAAAAGAAATAGCTGCCAGTAGAAATAATTTTTTCATTGTTTTTACTTTAGTTTGATTATTTATTTTTTTGTTGTTGATTTTTTAATTTTTCATACTCACTATCTACTGAGTTTGACTTAGGGAAAATATAAGCCCCTGCAAAACGAAACGCAAGTCCTACGCCCCAGCCCAATGTTACCCATAGCGGCCATGGGAAATGGCCCCAGCGTATTTCTGCAAAATCAAAATCCTGGTGACGGGAGGAAGAAAAATACCAGATTGCCCATAAAAAAGCATTAACAATAATGTAGGAAATAAGGCTTGATTTAAAGCCTGCCCTTTTTTGTGCAATCTCCCATAAAGCAGGGTCTTTTCCTTCGGGAGTTGGTTTGTAATTTGACATGTTATTTTTTTTAAAGGTTATTATTTATTGCATCCTGCGTTCTGTCGATACCAAAACTTAAAAAGCAGCCAATAAAAACAAACCGCTTTGATGGTGGCGTTACCGCCTCTTTTCTGGTTCCGGTATTATTATAATTGTAATTGAACACCTGGTTTTGCCCAAGTACATTGTTGATACCCAATACCCAAACTAGAAATGTTTTCTTATTTGTTTTACCCAAGTTAGGCAGATAGTTCACACTAAAACTCATACTATTGTAGTTGATGGTTTTTCCTTCATCTCCAATTACATACTTACTTTGGGCATTATCATATTTGAAATAATAATACGGCCGGCCTGTTGCAAAATTGTAACTCATGTTGAAGCCGGTTTTCCATTTAGTAACAAATTTCTTAATTACAAACGCAGCTGTATGATTTGCGGCAAATGAAGGCATGATGGAGGTTGGATAATTCAGAAAATCTCTTTTGGTGTCTAAAAATGAATAAGAAATCCAGTAATCAACGTTTTTAAATGTTTTTTTGTCTCTAAAGAACAGCTCCAGGCCTTGTGCATGCCCAAAACCATTGTTGTTGGTTGCAACCTCACGACCGGTTGCTGACGTTGAAGTTTTATACAAATCGGTGTACTTTTTATAAAATGCTTCCACCCTAAAAGTACGGGCGTTGGTCATTTTTTGAAATTGCAGAATATAATGCGCCGCTCTTGAATAATCAATGCTGGCAACGGTTGGCAGGTATTTTCTTTCGGGATTTTGATAAAACAATCCATAAGCAAAAGAAGCCTGACTGTTATCTTTAAATTTATACGCTACCGAAACTCTTGGTGCTATATTCCATTTATCTACCACCTGCGAATGCTCCACCCTTGTGCCAATTTTTGCAGCGAGACTATTGGTGATAAAAATATCAGCTTCAGAAAATACCGAGAATAAATTATCAGTAACAGATTCTGCAAACTGGTTTCCGTTATATAAAGTATAAGTTGATTTTTCCTTGCTGTAAAAATAATCGCTGCCAAAACGAACAACATTTAAACCATTCAACTTTTTATCTAGCACAAATCTTGCCTGTGCATATTGAGCATCATTCCTTAGTTTAAAATTTTTAAATGCATAGAACGAAGGGTTGGTAATAACCTGCTTTTGATTACTGGCATCCTGAAGTTCATTACCAATATCATCTTTATTGGTGCTGTAACTCAATCCTGTTGTTATTTTCCAGCCCATGCCCAAATTTTCACGCCAGTTAATATTTTGATACATGTTTACATTTTCTATCGAAAAAGCATTCTTCAAAACCGTCGAGTCAATATCGGCACTTCTAAACCCGGTTTTATTGGCGCTGATATAACCATAATATTTTAACATGCCGCCGCTCTTTGTCCTAATTCTAAAATTGGCATCACCCTGATGATAAACCGGTATCTGAAAAAAATCTTGCTTTTGTTTATTGATGGCGAATCCAAGCCACAGATTTGCGTAATTATAAGAAACACCCCAAGATGATTTTTTATCTTTTGCTAAATGCTGAATACCGCCGCCGATACCAATGACCGATACGCCTAAATCTGCCTGTGTTCTTTCTGGCAAATCGTTACTTTCTAAAATTAGCGCCGATGAAAGCGCTTGGCCATAAAGTGCCGAATATCCTCCTGAGCTAAAAATGGTTCCCTTAAAAAGAAATGGATTAAAACGGCCACGGGTTGCAATGCCCGGTGTGCTACTGTAAAAAAAGTTGTTTACCAAATTGCCATCCATGTAAATCTTACTCTCAGTTGCCGAACCTCCTCTTACAAACAAACCTTCGCTTTCGCCTACCTGCTGGGTGCCTGGAAGGGTTTTAAAAGCGCTGGTTACATCACCATTGGCACTGGGGGTGGTTACAATATCTAAGGCCGACAAAACCGCACCCTTGTTTTTATCACTAGCCACAAAGGAACCGGCAGATATTACAACTGCTTTTAATTCGGTAACGAGTTCTTTTATGTTAATATTTAATGATACGGGGGCAGCTCCAATGGTCAGTTCCTGTTCAAAAGGCCGATACCCTATTATTGATACTTCTAATACATGTTTGCCTTTTTCAGCCGTTTCAAAGGAGAAATTACCACTTGAATCGGTGGTGGCGCCATCATAAGTATCCCTTAATGTTATACTTACCCCATAAACCGGTTTACCCTTAATATCAGTAATTTTTCCCAACACTTTTACCTGAGCAGCAGCGGAAAATATGAACGATAAAAATAATAAGGTGAGAACAGATTTCATTCTTTTAAATTTTACACAAACGTAAAGTAGTTTATTTTATAAACCAAATATTTTTTAAAATAAATTTTTATTTACAGGCTAATTATTCAGAGAAAATTGAGGCAAAGAATTGTCTTAATCAATTGTTTTTCAATAGTTTAAATACCTAAATAAGGTCCCCGTAGTTTGCCCCTAATGTAGTGCTAACTTATGCACATACCCTAAAATTAATTTTTTTATGTGGGCTGAATTTGTAATTTAGCAATAGAATTTAATGGGTTAGTAAGTACAAAGGGTCAACAGAAATGTTGGCCCTTTTACTTTTTGGCCTCACCCCAACCCCTCTCCGAACGGCATGGAACTCGAAGAGAGAATTTGATAAAAATATTTTCATTTGTGTACAGAGTAATAAAACAATTGAAAGATATTTTTAAGACTTCGCTTTTTATTCTTGATTGAAAACTTTCTATTCTACATTCGTACTTCATAAATTTTTAAATTGAAGATGAGTAAAACTAAGTCAGCATTTTTTTGTCAGAGCTGTGGTTACGAAAGTGCCAAGTGGTTGGGTAAATGTCCGAGCTGTAGTTCGTGGAATACTTTTGTAGAAGAAGTAATTGTGAAAGGAAGTGATAAAAAAGAAAAAGATGACTGGCGTGATTTCTCGGGTTTAGGAAAACAAAAAACCATTTCGATAAACGACGTAAGCAGTGCCGAGGAAAAAAGAATTCTTACTACGGATGCAGAATTAAACCGCGTACTTGGTGGCGGCATTGTTTTAGGAAGCATCGTTTTAGTTGCCGGCGAACCAGGCATAGGTAAATCAACTTTGTTTTTACAAAACGGTTTACAACTTAAAGAAGTTGTTACACTATATATAAGTGGAGAAGAAAGTGAACAGCAAATAAAAATGCGTGCCGACAGAATTGGCGTTGGCAGCGATAACTTTTATATCCTCACCGAAACAAACACACAAACTATTTTTCAGGAAATAAAAAAACTAAAACCGCAATTGGTGATTGTGGATTCTATACAAACGCTCCAATCTCCTTTTGTAGAGAGCGGCCCCGGAAGCATAAGCCAGATAAGGGAAACAGCCGGTGAGCTGCAACGATTTGCTAAAGAAACCAACACGCCGGTCTTTTTAATTGGCCACATCACTAAAGATGGTGCGATTGCCGGACCAAAGATTTTAGAGCACATGGTTGATACTGTTTTGCAGTTTGAAGGAGATCAACATTATGCCTATCGAATTTTGCGTACGCTCAAAAATCGTTTTGGCTCTACATCCGAATTAGGCATTTATGAAATGACTGGCACTGGTATGAGAGCCGTAAGCAATCCGTCCGAAATTTTAATTACTCAAAAAGAAGAACAGCTAAGCGGTATTGCCATTGCTGCAACCATGGAAGGCATGCGCCCTTTATTAATTGAAGGGCAGGCATTGGTAACACAAAGTGTGTACGGCACACCTCAACGAACTGTAAGTGGTTTTGATTTACGACGCTTACAATTATTATTAGCTGTATTGGAAAAACGTGGCGGTTTTCATTTTGGTGTTAAAGATGTATTTATAAATATTGCCGGCGGAATAAAAGTTGAAGACCCATCTATTGACCTGGCGATTGTAAGTGCGTTGTTGAGCAGTTACGAAGATGTACCCATCAACCAACATTATTGTTTTGCAGGCGAAGTAGGTTTGAGTGGAGAGATTAGAGCTGTGAATAGAATTGAACAACGCATTGCCGAAGCTGAAAAATTAGGCTTCGAAAAAATCATTCTCAGCAAGTACAACTCTAAATCGCTGGGCAAAATAAAGCACAATATTGAAGTGGTGCCATTGAGTAAAGTGGAAGAATTGTATCAGTATTTGTTTTAACTTGTATAGGTAATTATGCAAAAATGATTGCCAATCTGAAATATTTAGTCAAAAGCACCCTTCACCTACTCTACCCACACGTTTGTACTGGTTGTGGCTCTGACTTACTTGGCGAAGACAACCTGCTTTGCCTTAAATGCATCCACGATTTGCCGCATACCAATTTTGCAAACCTTGCCAGTAACCCGGTTGAAAAATACTTTTGGGGCAGGATTCCTTTACAGGCTGCCTCCAGCCAGTTTTATTTTTCCAAAGAGTTTTTAATACAG
>JBKJPN010000095.1:0-3959 GCA_046595125.1 Ferruginibacter sp. | reverse complement strand
AGCACTTGTTGTAATAAAGTAACTACCAAATGAAATTCCAGTAAAAGAAAATTTTCCTGCTTTATCAGAAACAGCAATTTTTATTATAGAAGAATCTTTAGACTTCATTAATGAAATAGTTGCTGATTCAACAGGCACATTCTTTGTATCCGCTGTACTGCCGGAGACAGATGTTTCTATTGTTTGAGCTATACCTTTAATGGCAAAGACGAGTGTTATAAAAACTATTAGTAACTTTTTCATGTTGTATCTTTTTTTACGACACAAACCTATTTCGTAGAATTTAAATAAATTTGGCAATGATGTAAACCGTGAAAAGTTTGCGGTGAAATTCGGAAATTTTAAAGGGCTAAAAGACTACCCAACGCACCAAGTCAGGCACATTTGCAAGGCACACAAAGCCGACACACATCAGCCAACCTTGCAAAAGAGCCTGCCTTGTTCCTACGCATAGGCAACAATCTTCGGTGCGACACAGGCTCACATTATAGATGACTACGGTGTGCTAGTAGGTTTTACTGCTGTTGGTTAATCGTACTGCTGCAAATTCTGCAGTACAATACTTTCATAATTTATAGATGGTTTGGTTCTATCCTTAAATTATGATTTTATCAGTATACTCTTCGTTGAAATGAACAGGGAAAGAATGACGATGCTACTGCTAAAAAAAGGTAGACCTCAGAAGTGCTTTGGATTTTATAGAAAGGTTTTATTGGCAGCCTAACAAACTTATATGGTTTCTAAAATTGCGATCGAACTATTGCATCTGGAAGCAGACATTAAAAAGCTCTGAGTTATGATTGAAGTCAGGGTTAAAATAATAATAACTCTAAAACCGGTGCTACCAGAGGAAGGGAAAAAAGGTTAGTTTAAAGCTCAAATCAACCAACCTTCTCCAAAATTTTTCCTGATTGTTTATTTTTTAAGATGTATTTTTAGTTTCATAGTGCATTAGTGTGTTTGATAAAAAACTTACTCCATATAATTATGATTTCAAAATTTTATTCAAATTATTATAACTGGTAGTAATGCTGGCAAATGGATCTGCGGGATTATCATGCTCAACAAAAAAATGTTTCATACCACTTACCTTGGCATTGGCGAATATCCGGTTAAAATCTACAATGCCGGTACCAACAGGAAGAGGAAGTTTTTTTTCTTTATCCAGATCTTTTACATGCCATAAAGGAAAACGGCCGGGATGTTTTTTAAATAATGCCACAGGATCAACACCAGCTTTTGTAACCCAGCAAATATCAAGCTCCATCTTTAGTGTATCCGGATCGGTTTCTTCTAATATTCTATCGTAAATCACTTTTCCATCAAGGCTTTCAAATTCTTTATCATGATTATGATATACCATGATAATGCCTGCTTTTTTCGCTGCTTCAGAGGATTTATTTAAAGTATCAATTGATTGTTTAACTTCTTCTATACTTCCAATTGGGGTGTTAGCACAAACAAGATATGGGAGGCGTGCTTCACTAACTTCATCAATAATTTCCTGGTAATTATCACGTAAATTTTTCATAGGCGGAATAGTGATCGGTTTCCCATCCGAACCATTTGGAAGTTTTGTTCCCGGAGGTAATTTAAATGGTGCGCCAAGAACATGATGGGACTTCCATGACATACCAAGATCTTTTACCATTGCACCAAATTCTTTTGCCTTAATACCATAAAAGCCACCTTTTTTACTGAAAGCCGATTCAATTTCTCTATAGCCTATACCTGCTATTTTTTTTAAGGTTCCGGGCACATCAGCATCCATAACATTAAAAAAAGTGTAAAGCTGTACACCCATAGCATGCTGCTTTTTAAAAAATGCTTCAACATTTTTAGGTAAGAAAAAACTTCCTAATGCAGCAGTTGCTGATAATTTTAAAAAATCTTTTCTATTTGGCATATAAAAAATATTTTAGATGATCATTTATTATTTTTTACTTCATTGATTGTTATCTGCGGAGCTAACACCTTATTATCTTTTTCAACAACAATATCTTTCGAGAATGTAAATGCTGCAGTTTGTTTTATATCTCTTGATGAAGCACCAATATTTATTGTATACTTACCTGCTTCTGCGATCCATGAAGTAGTTGGTGTATCAAACGAAGCAAGATCTGCAGCAGTTAAATTAAAAGTAATTGTTTGCGATTGACCAGGCTTTAATAATTCTGTTTTAGCAAACGCTTTTAATTCTGCCGATGGCTTATCTAATTTTTTATGAGGCGCACTAATATACAATTGCACAACTTCTTTACCCGCAACAGAACCTGTATTAGTAATTGTTATTGTTGCAGAGGTCTTACCATTAAAAACAGGAGAACTTAATTTTAAATTGCCGTATTTAAAATTTGTATAGGATAATCCATAACCAAATTCATAGGCAGGTGTAACGTTGAAAGTGTTATAATATCTGTACCCAACATAAATACCTTCTTCATAAGTTACCTCTGCGGGAACCTGCCTGTTAAAACCGGTTGCATTTGCAGAAGCCTGCTCAGGAAATTCTTTGCCGGGAAAATTTTTTGCAGAGGGTACATCATTATAATCAACAGGAAAGGTAGTTGCCAACTTGCCTGAAGGATTTACTTTACCACTTACTATATCTGCAATTGCATTGCCTGCCTCAAGTCCCGGCTGCCATGCAAGTAAGATTGCATCAGCATTATCTCTCCAGGTATTAACCTCAATAACACCACCAATATTTAGAATAACTATTACTTTTTTTCCTTTAGCATGAAATGCATCAGACACATTTTTGATCAATCCTTTTTCTTTGTCAGATAAATAATAATCATTCTCTAATTTTCTGTCAGCTCCTTCACCTGCATTCCTTCCAATGGTAATTACGGCAACGTCAGTTTCTATTGCTTTCTGCAAAATGATATCAGGCGATAACCCTAATTCGTCAATCGGCTTCTGCACATCAAAAAATCCTCTTGGTTTAGGGCGTTTTGCTTTTTCATCCGCTATGTATGATGTGTACCTGTTGTCCAGCGCTTCATCCAAAACAAAACCTGCATTCATTAATCCCTGCATAAGGGAAATTTTATAAGCCTTATTTACATCACCGCTTCCTGTACCACCTGCAATAATATCATAAGAAGTGTTACCGAATACAGCAACTTTACTTTTTGTTTTTACCGGAAGCGTACTATTATTTTTTAATAAGATCATACCTTCTGATGCTGCCATTCGTGATACCTCAGCATCTTTTTTCAGATCTGGCTTGTCAGAATATTTATATCCTTTAAAGGATGGAGAGAGAAGAATAATATTTAAAATGCGCTCAACATTTTGATCAAGAATTTTTACATCAAGGCTGTCATGATTTACTGCATCTACTATCCTTTGTATTGCTGGTGGTGTACCGGGCATAATTAAATCATTTCCTGCTTTCATTTGTGCAACAGGATCTTTACCACCAAACCAATCCGTCATCACAAAACCTTTATAGCCCCATTCTTTTCGCAAAATGGTTGTCAGCAGATCATACTCTTCAGATGTATATGTTCCATTTAATTTATTGTACGAAGACATTACTGTCCATGGTGCAGATCTTTTAACAGCAATCTGAAATCCTTTTAAATATATTTCTCTCAACGCTCTTTCACTAACAATTGTATTAATTGTGTTCCGGTTTGTTTCCTGGTTATTGGCTGCGAAGTGTTTTATAGATGTTCCTACTCCATTCGATTGTATTCCATTTACTATAGCTGCTGTCATGCTGCCTGAGATCAAAGGGTCTTCGGAATAATATTCAAAATTTCTACCGCCAAGTGGATTGCGATGAATGTTTAATGCAGGCGCCAGTAAAATGTCAACACCATAATCACGCACTTCACTGCCAAAGGCAACACCAACTTTTTTTACCAACGCAGTATCCCATGAGGATGCCAGTAAAGTAGCTACAGGAAATGCAGTAGCATAATATGATCTGGAACTATCCTTATTTC
>JBKJPN010000075.1:0-22443 GCA_046595125.1 Ferruginibacter sp. | reverse complement strand
AATATTTTCTGCGCTTGAAACATAGGCCAGTAAGAGCTCACGACCTTCATTGGTTTCGCCATATTTCTCCAGTTTCATCATCTGCGGCATGCCAGCTGCAGTTTGCTGGAAATAATTTGCAATCTTGTAATGCGGTGTAAACCGCGTACCTAATTGGTAGCCCAAAGCTTGATCGGGACTTTTTAACTGTGCAGATAAATTACCTGCAAAAAAAAGAAGGCCTATAAAAACAAATCTAATCTTCATTGTTGAGTTTTAGTATTCAATTAATTTATTAAGGTATTGTTTATCGACAAAATATTCGTGAAATTAAAGAAAGCTGATGACTTGCTGCCGCCGTTTATACATTATACAAAGTCATTTAAAGGTATTCAGTATTAAATGAAACATTTATTCGTCTCTTTTAGACACAATGAAGTAAATTCGACAAAACAATTTCTGATGAAAATAAAAGGCCATCTCGTAACCCTAGTGGTATTTAGTTTGTCAATACTTGACAGTCAGGTACAGGCACAAAAAATAAATCCCACTTCTTATTCAATACAAAAGAAGATTGAATGCAGGAATGGCGCTGTTGTATCAGCGCATCCGCTGGCCAGTCAGGTTGGCGTAAACATTTTAAAACAAGGTGGTAATGCTGTTGATGCAGCCATTGCCACCCAACTGGCTTTGGCAGTGGTTTACCCAGGCGCCGGTAATATTGGCGGCGGCGGCTTTCTGGTAGCGCATTTAAAAAATGGTAAAAACATCAGTTTAGATTATCGTGAAAAAGCGCCAGCAAAGGCTGATAAGGATATGTATTTGGATGCGGAAGGAAACCCATTGATGCATTTGTCGCAGGATGGACATTTAGCTGCCGGCGTTCCCGGAACCGTGGCCGGATTATTCGCCAGCATGAAATATGCAAAACTTGCCTTCAGCAAATTAATACAACCCGCAATTGATCTGGCAGAGAAAGGATTTGCTATCACAAAGTCGCAGGCTTCCTCCTTCAACAGTACCCGCAAAGAATTTATTGCGTTGAATACATCGCCGGTTGCTTTTGTAAAAGAGGGTGATTGGAAGACTGGCGATACTCTAATACAAAAAGACCTAGCGAATACTTTGAAAAGAATACGTGACAATGGACAGAAAGGATTTTATGAAGGAGAAACGGCAAACCTCATTGTTGTTGAAATGAAAAAAGGCAAGGGTATTATTTCTTTGGATGATTTAAAAAACTACCAGGCCAAAGAACGGGCTGTGATCGATTTTAATTACAAAGGTTTCCAAGTTTTAACTATGCCCTTGCCCAGCAGCGGCGGCATCATACTACAGCAAATGTTGAAGATGCTTGAAGGCAGAAATATTGCTGCCATGAAATTCCAAACAGCGGCATCGGTACAATTAATGACAGAGGTAGAACGTAGGGCTTACGCCGACAGAGCGGAGTTTTTGGGAGACCCTGATTTTGTAAAAGTTCCTATAAAAACATTGGTAAGCGCAACCTATTTGAATGAGCGAATGAAAGATTATGAACCAGGCAAAGCCGGAAACAGCAAAGCTACCCCGGCGGGAATTATTCAAGAAAGCGAAGAAACAACTCATTTAAGTGTAGTAGACAGCTATGGAAATGCGGTATCGGTAACCACTACTTTAAATGGTGGATACGGCAGCCGTACGGTCGTTTCGGGCGCTGGTTTTTTACTGAATAACGAAATGGATGATTTTAGCGTAAAGCCTGGTGTGCCTAATATGTATGGCGCTGTAGGCAACGATAAAAATGCCATTGCACCCGGTAAAAGAATGTTGAGTAGTATGACACCAACGATTGTTTTAAAAGACGGCTCTCCCTATCTGGTAGTGGGTACACCTGGCGGCACAACCATTATCACCAGCGTTTTTCAAACCTTGGTAAATATGATTGAATTTGATATGAATATTGAAGATGCCGTAAACAAACCAAAGTTTCATCACCAGTGGCTGCCGGATAATATTTCAGTTGAAAAAGATTTTCCACAGGACGTTATCAATGAGCTTAAAGCGATGGGATACGATGTTAAAAAAAGAGGAGCCATTGGTCGCACAGAAGTCATTCAGATTAAAAACAAAAAAATAATTGCCGTGGGTGATAAACGTGGCGATGATGATGCACGGGGTTATTAACGGCTCTGCTGAAAAAAATCATCTCGGGAGAATTTGCATTTTTTTTGTACCTTAATAGAAATTGAAAAAATGACAATTGGCGAATCATTTCTCGAGTCTGCAATTAAAAGGTTGAGCTATTACAAAAAACTCGGCGATAAAACTTTTACGCAATTATCCGAACCAGATTTTCATTACCAACCTTCCAGCGAAAGCAACAGCATTGCACTTATCATACAACATTTGGCCGGTAATATGATTAGCCGCTGGACCGAGTTTTTAACTACCGATGGCGAAAAAGAATGGCGAAACCGGGATATTGAATTTGAAAAGCAGGTTTTGAACTACCAGCAACTACTTGATCTTTGGGAAAAAGGCTGGGAATGTTGCCTTGGTTCGCTTGAATCGCTAACAGAGGATGATCTTTTAAAGACCATTTATATTCGTAGCGAAAGCTTGCTGGTGATAGATGCAATCAACAGGCAATTGGCCCATTATCCCTACCATGTAGGTCAAATCATCTACCTAGCTAAGATTGTAAAAAATGAAAACTGGCAAACCCTGTCTATAGCCAAAGGCGAATCAGAACAATATAACAGTCAAATGCAATCAAAAGTCTAGGATTCAAATTATTTTAACGGTAAACAAAATCTAAAGTTTGGTACCGAATTTGCCTTTACAGGGGTTATAAGCTATTTTTACACCTAATAATTAATCCTGCACAAACTTTTTAACATATCAAAATGGGTTTTGCTTATACTGCTCTTTTGGGCGGTACTGGTTGTTCTATTCATTTTTATTCTTCCCATTTCGGCCTGGTTGTTCGCAACTTTACTTTTAGGCTGGGCTATTGTTTGGGGAATCTTGTTTAAAGAAACCATACACAAGGCTGCCTTTTTTATCACTTTAGTTTTGTTATTTTTTGGCATTTGGGGAGCTATTAACCTTACACCTGTGCAAAACTGGTTGGTGAAAACGGCTTCTGCAAAACTATCCGAAAATCTAAAAACAAAAGTTACCATCAAACATGTAAATTTTGAACTTTTTAATAAAATGCTGGTTGAAGGTGTTTTGATTGACGATAAAAAGCAAGATACTTTACTGTATGCTGGAACATTAAAAGTAAACATCACTGATTGGTTTTTCTTTAGAGAGAAAGCAACGCTTAAATATGTTGGCCTTTCCGATGCCGTAATTTATATGAACCGCAGCGACTCTACCTGGAATTACCAGTTTCTAATTGATTATTTCAGTTCATCAAAACCTAAAACAAATTCTTCGAAAAATGCAATACAGGTAGATTTGAAAGTGCTAGACCTTAAGAATATTATTTTTAAAATGGCAGATGGCTGGCTTGGGCAGGACTTAAGCGGATCATTAAAAAAAATGTATCTCACAGCTGATGAATTTGATTTGAATAATAAGAAGATTTCTCTTAACCAGATTGATTTAGATGAACCCCGCTTTGCCATTAATGATTATACCGGCAAAAATCAATCTAGTGGGCCAAGGCCAAAATTAATTTCAAACCCAGCCGACTCAGCTCAATTAAAATGGAATGCAGCTGGGTGGCAGTTATCCATAGCTAACATTACTTTAAAAAATGGGAGCTTTAGAAATGACCGGGAGACTGACCGTGGACCATATACAGACAAATTTGATGGAGAGCATTTCGTTTTTTCATCTATTAACGGAACACTCACAAATGTGCTTTTTGACAAAGATACGGTCAGCTCAAATATCAAATTATCAACTAGAGAAAAAAGCGGATTTGAAGTAAAACAACTGGTTGCTTTTATGAAGCTTACGCCAGATATGATGGAGTTCAATAACCTAGATATTAAAACCGAAAAAAGTAGAATCGGAAACTATTATGTAATGCGTTACAAAGATTTCAATGCGGACATGTCTGATTTTTTACACTCGATAAAATTGGAAGGAAATTTTGTGGATAGTAAAATACACAGCGATGATATTGCTTTTTTTGCCCCTCAATTAAAAAGCTGGAAACGCATTATTTATGTAAATGGTAATGCTAAAGGCAGCATCGATAATTTATCCGCCAAAGATTTTACTTTAAAAAGCGATAACACGATTATAAAAGGAGATATCTCCATGCAAGGCCTTCCGGATATCTACAACACATTTATCGATTTTAAATCGAAGGACCTGCAGACAAATTATAACGACCTTGTAAAACTAGTGCCCGATTTAAAATACATGGGCAGGGAGGAATTACGTCGTTTGGGTAATATCAGATTTAAAGGAACCTATACAGGCTTTATTAAAGACTTTGTTGCTTATGGTAATATTAGCACCAACCTCGGAAATTTAAACGCCGACATAAATATGAAGTTGCCCGATAACCAATTGCCCACTTACTCAGGTAAGATTTCGTCGGGAGGATTTGATATTGGGAGGCTAGTGAACAATAACAAACTGGGCAAGGTTGCATTGGATGGTAAAGTAAAAGGCATTGGATTTACTTTAAAAGACCTACGTGCCGATTTTGACGGAAAGGTGCACAGGTTTGAGTTTTCCGGCTACAGCTATCAAAATATAACGCTTAAGGGAACCTTTATTAAAAGCCTTTTTGATGGTAACCTTGATATTGATGACCCCAATTTAATAATTAATGATTTAAAGGGAACCGTAAGCCTTTTGGGTGATACCAATAAATTTAATTTTACCGCTGATCTGCAAAAAGCAAACCTGCAAAAACTTAAAATAACCCAAGGCGATTTTACCTTGTCGGGGCTTTTAAGTTTAAACTTTGCAGGTAACGATATTGACAATTTTTTGGGAACTGCAAAAATGTACAACGCTACCTTACGGCATGATACCAGCAAATTGTCTTTCGATTTTTTTGCTCTAAACTCCTTTATTGATGACCAAAACAAAGTGCTTTCCATTCAAACGAATGAAATGGAAGGTAATATTTCAGGCAAATTTAAAATTCTGGAGTTGCCGGATGCGTTTAATGTTTTTCTGAATCGCTACTACCCTTCTTATTTTAGCAAACCCACCTACAATTTAGGCGACCAGGATTTTTCATTTAATATAAAGACAAAAGAGGTTGATGAATATGTGACGCTTTTTGATAGCCGGTTAAAAGGATTCAACAATTCGGTTTTTTCGGGCAATTTAAAATTGGCCAGTAACGAATTCAATATAAATGCAAATGTTCCATTTTTCAGTTACGATGGCAAAGAATTTAAGAATATTTTATTGGCCGGGAAAGGCAATCTCGATAGCCTCAATACAACCATATCGGTGAGTGAAATTAATATTTCCGATAGCCTGCATTTGCCAAATACCAAATTAGTTTTGAGTTCGAGCAACGATATATCAAATATCCAGATCTCTACCAGTGCCAGCAAAACCCTGAGCGATGCACAGCTGAATGCCAAACTGCAAACCTTTCCCGATGGTGTAAGGATTGATTTTTCTCCCTCTTCGTTTATTTTAAACGACAAAAAATGGAACCTTGCTAAAGATGGAGAATTAACCATACGCAAATCTTATATAGAAGCAACCGACGTGCGCTTTACCCAGGGCAATCAGGAGATTGTTCTTTCAACAGAGTTGGACGAATTGTCGGATCATACAAACCTGGTGGCAAAACTTAGTAAAGTTAATATCAACGATTTTACACAGCTCTTTATAACAAAACCAAGGCTTGAGGGAATACTTACCGGCACCTTGAAATTAAAAGATCCATTTGGCAAGCGCATTATTGAGTATGATGCCGAAGCAGAAGAATTTAAGTTTGATAACCAGGATATTGGTACCATAAAATTAAAAGGTGATGTAAATACAACCACCGGGCTAATTACCGCCAAGGGTAACGCCGACGGCAAAAAATATAAATTTAATATTGATGGCAAATACAATTATAAAGACAGCAGCGCTGATAAAATGAATTTTGATTTTAAAGCGGAAAGGTTCGACATCAGCATACTGGATAATTACTTGGGTGGCATATTTGGTGATATGCAAGGGAATTTAAACAGCGACCTGAAAGTTTATGGAGGCCCCGACCATTCATATGTTACGGGCAAAGTAAACATTACGGAAGGTTCGTTAAAAGTGCTGTACACGCAATGTGTTTATAAATTCAGCAACGAAACCATCGTTTTCAATCCAGATGAAATTGATTTTGGAACCCTACAACTTAAAGACACATTAAATAACCCCGGTACTGCGAGTGGAAAATTACAGCATAAGTTTTTTGATGAATTTGGCTTCGATAACATTCGATTTGAAACCGGCAAAATGTTATTGCTTAACACCACAAGCAGAGATAACAGCCAGTTTTATGGCAAAGTAATTGGCAAGGCATTAATGACATTGAATGGCCCCATTACAGATATGCGTATGAATATAACTGGCGAACCATCGTCATTTGACAGCAGTCATATTTATATACCAACTAGCAGCAGCCAAGAGTATGGCAAAATCGATTACATAGATTTTATTCAGTACGGTAGCAAAATGGATGATGCATACCGGGGTAAACAGGAAAGTAATTTTTTAGTGAACATGAATTTAACGGCCAACCCAGCCTGTAAGATTGATGTGATACTCGACGACGTAACAGGCGACGTAATAAAAGGCAGGGGAAATGGTTTGCTCAACATTACCGTTGGAAGCAAAGAACCTTTAACCATTCGTGGCCGATACAATATTACCGACGGTGAGTACAAATTTAATTTTCAAACCTTTTTACAAAAGTATTTTACGATAAACACAGGCTCCATTACCTGGAACGGTGACCCTTACGAAGCCCAGATAAATATTGATGCCGAATATCTTGCACGCAATGTAGATTTAAGCAGTTTAGCAACCAGCCGCGGAAGGTTTCAACAAAAATCAGATATCGTTATTGTTGCTCACCTCACCAATACGCTTAAAGCACCGAAAATTTCTTTTGAATTTGAGTTTCCGGAAAATAAACAGAACGAATTTTCAAGAGACCCAGTATTGGTAGAGAATCTTAAAAAATTCTCTAAAGATGAAAATGAACAAAACAGGCAGGTTGCTTCGCTGCTGCTTTTCAACACTTTTATTAATGATAACAATGGCAGCTTTGGTGCGTCAACAGCTAATTTCCTGTCTGGTACAGCCGGCCAGGTTATTTCGGGCTTTTTAAACGGACAGCTAACAAAAGTTTTTCAAAAATTATTTAAAGACCCAACCATTACTCCTTATTTAACTTTTAACTCAACCTATAATCTCACCAGTACCGAATTGATTAATGCGTTGGAAGCTTCGGGTAATTTTGGATTTAAAAAAACTTATATAAACGGCCGGCTGATTGTTTCGCTGGGCGGTAATATTGATTACAACAACCCTTATATTTTACAGGCAAGGCAGACAAACGTTTTACTTACGCCCGATATAACGTTGGAATATCTTTTAACCGCCGATGGTAAATTAAGAATTGTAGGTTTTAACAGAACTGTTGTGGATGCTACTTTAGGGCAACGAAACAGAACGGGTGTTCGCCTGTCGTACAACCGCGACTTTGATAAACTTACCAAAGCCGAACGAATTCAATTAAAGGAAGAACGTAAAAAGAAAAAGAATTTAAAACCCTAATCAGTCGTTTAAAATTTCGTGACCCAATTTATCTTTCTTTGTTTGCAAATATTTTTCGTTGTGCGGATTAGAAGCAATTTCAATGGGAACGTTATCAACAACCTCTAGACCATATCCAAGCAGGCCAGCTCGCTTGCGGGGATTGTTACTCATCAGTTTCATTTTGCTAACACCCAGGTGCCTTAAAATCTGTGCTCCCACGCCATAATCCCTTTCATCCATATCAAAACCCAGTTCCAAATTAGCTTCTACTGTATCCATACCCTGCTCCTGCAGTTTATAGGCTTTCAATTTGTTCACCAGGCCAATACCTCTGCCCTCTTGATTCATATAAAGTATCAGGCCTTTACCCGCCTTTTCAACCATAGCCATGGCGTGGTGAAGTTGGTCGCCACAATCGCAACGAAGTGAGCCCAAAATATCGCCAGTCATGCAACTGCTGTGTACACGTACTAAAACAGGTTCCTCTTTTTCCCAATCGCCTTTTTTTAAAGCCATATGAACTTCGCCGGTATTAATCTGCTCGAAAGCTATCAATTCAAATACACCAAATTTGGTAGGCAAATGAACCCTAACTTCTTCCTTAATCAGTGTTTCTTGTTTTAAACGATATTCAATCAAATCTTTTATCGAGATAAGTTTCAGGTCGAATTTTTTTGCTATTTCTTTCAGCTGAGGTAGGCGTGCCATAGTTCCATCTTCATTCATAATTTCAACCAGTACACCGGCGGGCGCAAAACCTGCTAAACGAGACATATCAATCGTAGCCTCAGTATGGCCAGAACGGCGCAAAACGCCGCCTTTTTTAGCTTTCAACGGAAAAATATGCCCCGGGCGTCCAAGGTCTTCGGGCCGGGTATCCGGGTTAATTAATGCCTTAACGGTCTTTGACCTATCCAGCGCCGAAATGCCAGTTCCACAATCATCTCCTAATAAATCTACGCTCACCGTAAAGGCTGTTTCATGCATCGAAGTATTGTCGGTAACCATCGGTTGCAAATTTAATTCTCGGCAACGTTCTTCGGTAATAGAAGCACAAATCAATCCCCTTCCATGGGTGCTCATAAAATTGATAATCTCGGGTGTTGCGTTTTCGGCCGCTGTAATAAAATCACCTTCGTTTTCCCGATCCTCGTCATCTACCACAATTATCAATTTACCTCTTTTGATATCCGCTATGGCACTTTCAATACTATCCAGCATATTTTTTAATTTAAAAGGCAAAGTTAACAAGATAAAAAGTACAGCCCTTTCGCAATTAGTAAATCTTTTTGCGGGGTTCATTTATAAGTGGGCTTTTAAAATATTCCCGGATATAAAATGTTCAACCCTGAATTGGGTTTTTAGGTGAAAAAAGCAGCCGAAAAAACGCGGTATTGTGAATCAGGAATTTCTGGAGCTGGGTCCCTAAATTCAGAACTTAACAATTAGTTAATGGCTTTATTGTGTGGGATTTTAATGCAATTTTCAGTATCAAAAATTCTGTACCGCCCCCCCTTTTTTTTTGAACGGCTGCAATCCTAATAATTTGTTAATAAAAGTTGGCGTAATACGGCTTTTATTTAGTTTCTTTGCCCCCGTAAAACAAACTATTATGAGAATGAGAAAAATTATTACTTTATTCATTGCCTTTATGGCGATAACCGGTTTTTCGGTTGCACAGGTAACCAGCAGCAGTATTTCTGGTACGGTTAAACAATCTACCGGAGAAACACTTGGTGGAGCAACTGTTACTGCTATTCACGTGCCCTCTGGTACAAAATACGAAACAGTATGTACAAAAACAGGAACCTTTACTTTACCGGGCTTGCGTTCAGGTGGCCCATACACCGTAAGCTTTGATTTTATTGGAATGAAAAAGCAGGATGTTAATGATATCACGCTTAAATTAGGTGAAGATTACACTCTTAACATGGCATTGGTTCCATCTTCAACAACACTTTCCGAAGTGGTTGTTGCAAGTCAAACCAGTACATCTGCTGTTAAATCAGGCGCAGCTACAAACGTAGGCCAGCGCCAGATTGCAACATTGCCTACCATTACACGTAGTGTAGGTGATTTTACCAGGCTAACACCTCAAGCCAATGGAAATTCCATTGCTGGTAGAGATGGTCGTTACAATAACTTTACTGTAGATGGCGCAAACTTAAACAACAACTTTGGTTTAAGTACCGATCCTTTACCGGGTGGTAACAACCAACCGATATCTATTGATGCTATTGAGGAAGTTAGTGTTAACATTGCTCCTTTTGATGTTAGACAGGCTAATTTTACCGGTGCTAATATTGCTGCCGTTACCAAAAGCGGAACTAACAAATTTAAAGGAACGCTTTATGGCTTTTACCGCGACCAAAGCTTTTTGGGACGAAATGTAGGTGACATTAAATTGCCAACTCAACCAGATTCAAAAAGTAAAGTTTATGGAATTGGTATTGGTGGACCAATCATCAAAAACAAATTATTTTTCTTTGTAAACGGAGAAATTGAAGACAGAATTAACCAGCCCGTTACAACCTTTACACCAGCAGGTGGTGGTGGTACAGGCAACGTATCCAATGTTAAAATTGATTCGTTGAAGAGATTTTCGGATCACCTGGCCACTCGCTGGGGTTATAACACCGGTTCTTACAACGGTTTGCCAAATACCAAGATTAAGAACTACAAGGTACTTGCCCGGGTTGACTGGAACATAAACACTGTACACAAGTTAACTTTGAAGTACAGCCAAATGGAAGGGGACGATGATAGGGGAATGTCGAGCAGTGCACCAAATGGCATTAACTCAGGCGGACCTAATACCTGGACTACCCAAACTCGTTTTGGTCCAAATGCTATGTCATTCCAGAATTCTCAATACAGTTTTCACGATAATGTAAGAACTGCTTCACTGGAATTAAGCAGTAACTGGAGGGGTAAATTCTCCAATCAACTTATTGCAACTGGCACTAAAATTCGCACTACTAGATCTTTTGGTGGTGGTTTATTTCCTTTT
Organism: Ferruginibacter sp.; assembly: GCA_046595125.1. GTDB lineage: Bacteria > Bacteroidota > Bacteroidia > Chitinophagales > Chitinophagaceae > Ferruginibacter. The sequence goes on along the minus strand of JBKJPN010000075.1, from coordinate 11,726 downwards.
GTAGAAATAATGGGAGACCCAACCAAGAGCGGAGCTGCAGCTACTTATGCTGGTGGTGCCAGACAAAACTATATGGCTGCCGGTACCGAGAATTTCTCGAATAACAACGATGTAAAGAATGACATTGTTAATATAACCAATAATTTTAGTTATTACAGAGGTAAGCATAGCTTTACTCTTGGTGGAACTTATGAATATCAATTTGTAGGCAATATGTTTATGCCTGCTTCTCAAAGTTATTATGCTTATGGTTCACTGGAAGATTTCATTAACCCTGCAGCACGACCTATTGCATATACTTATACATTTTCAAGAATACCCGGCGAAGACGCAGTTTATTCTGCAGCCATGAAAATTGGTCAATTGGGTGTTTATTTACAGGATGAGATTAACATTAATCCAAGAGTTAAATTATCTGTTGGATTACGCGTTGATAAGCCAATTTATTTGGAAGATCCTTTAGAGAACCCTTCTATTACAGCCCTTACTTTTCCTGGAAGAGATGGAAAACCTACCAATTATTCAACTGGCATGTGGCCAAAATCAACTTTGTATTATTCTCCCCGTGTTAATGTCCGCTGGGATATGAACGGAGACAAGAGTATGATTGTACGTGCCGGAACAGGTGTTTACACTGGAAGAATTCCTTTTGTTTACTTGACAAATATGCCTACAAACAGCGGTATGTATCAGGTAAGTGTGATTGCAAACGCATCACAGCTGGCTGCAATTTCTTTTAATCCAGATCCAAAAGCATGGCAGTCTTTATTTACGGCCCCAGCTCCGGTACCTAATTCTGGTGGATTTGTTTTAGTCGACAAAAACTATAAATTCCCTCAGGTTTGGCGTACGAACATTGGCTTTGATAAGAAATTTGGAAAGGGATGGAGCATTTCTGTGGATGCCTTGTATACAAAAGATTTGAACGCTACAGTTATGCGTAATGCTAATGAAGCAGTGCAAACAGGTACCGTAAATCTTGGTGGTTCAACTCGAGCAAGTTTTGCCGCTAACTCCACAACTAGTCGCAGGATTTACAGTGGATATTCAAACGCCATAGTTTTAGAAAATAATAACGCAGGTGGTTCTTTCTCTTTAACTGGTCAGGTTTCTAAATCTTTCAACAAAGGCTTCTATGCATCTTTGGCTTACACGTTCAGTGCTGCCCGCGATGTAACAGCTAACCCAGGTTCAACTGCATCGTCAACTTGGCAGTTTAACCAAACTTCCGGAACGCAAAACACCAAAGAATTATCATATTCTTCTTTTGCAACACCACATAGAATTGTGGGAACTTTTTCATACAAAAAAGAGTACATTAAGCATTTAGCTACTACATTCTCTCTGTTTTATGAGGGTTCAACCGGACAAAATAACCGTATGAGTTATATTTATGGTGCTGCTGGTGGAACAGCTCCAACTGGGTTCAGCAACACTGCCGATGTCAATTATGATGGTAACAGTTCTGACTTAATATTTATTCCTAAAGATCCATCACAAATCACCTTTATTCCACAAACCGTTGGATCAGGTGCTACCGCCGTTACTTATACTGCCCAACAACAAAGTGATGCTTTCTTTGCCTTTATTGCGCAGGACAAATACCTGAGCAAGCGCCAGGGTATGAATGCTGAAAGAAATGCTGTTGTGTTTCCATTCTACCACAGGGTAGATGCTAAATTGCTCCAGGATATTTTTACCAACATAGGTGGCAGAAGAAGCACTTTACAGTTTAGCGTTGATTGCTTCAACTTGTTGAACCTCTTAAATAAAGATTGGGGTAACCGCGATTTCTTAACTACTACTCAGCCATTGAGAGCAACTAAAAATGCTACCACTGGTGAAGTAAGATATCAGTTACAGACCTATACACCAAATGGTGCAACAACGCCTATCTTAATTGATAAATCATTTATCAGAAATACAGGCTTATCAAGCACATGGTCTTTACAATTAGGCCTGCGTTTGATTTTCTAATACAACGTATTTTGAATGTAAAAAGAGGCTGTCATAAATTGACAGCCTCTTTTTTTATAAGGCAAATGTCCGGTCCTGAAATATTATTCGATTGGTTATTTTATTTTACCAATTCTTCTGCGCCCCACCCCCATTTTAAAAATGCAGGAAAAGCAGCAGCCCAGGTAGGCACATCATGTTTTCCATCTTCCATTTCAAGAAATTTTATAGCAGTTTTTTTATCGTATCCCTTCTTAATAAGTATATCTATAAAACCAGTCGTATCATCAATTGAATCAATGATGCCGTTGTTATTTCTGTCGGCAGTTTCATCCAATGTACCTACCTCAAAAAAGAATTTTAACCAGGGATAATATTGGGGAGTTTCTTTTACCTGCCGATGCATGATAAGGTTTACATCTTCATCAAAATCCGCATCGTCTTGGTCCTTATCCCGCCACCATAACGAACCACTGAAAACACCCACTTTATTAAATTCAAGCGGATGATTCCAAACCATATCCAGCGCACACAATCCTCCTAACGAAAATCCTGCAAAACATTTTTCTTTAAAAGAATATACAGCAAGGGTAATCCTGATGAAGGGTAATAACTCTTCGAGTATAAAGCGGTTATACAAAGCAGCCCGGGCGCCACGTCCTTTATAATCAAGGTAATTGGCTGTACCATATTCGTTCTTGCGATCTTTTGAACAATGAATACCCACGCAAAAAAGATTTTCGATAGATTTGGTATCATACAATTCATCCAGTATTTCTTCAAACTGCATGGTCACCAAATCCTGGCCATCGTTTATTAGTAACAGGCTGAGATCTAATGGGTTAACGGTGTCAGGAGGGAAATAAAGGTCAACCTTAACTTCACGCTCTAAAAACAGTGAAGCAATTGTATGTTTTTGCACTAAGATATTGGCTGCCTTCTCTATTGACATATCGCCAAAAATAAGCAATTACCAGTTAATTTGATTCTGCTTTTAAAACAATCGCACCCATTATTATAAAAAAAAGAAGTCAAATGCTTATACCTTAAAACATAATTTGTTTTATTGCCTCCGAAAAAATATATTTGAGTGAATAATAATTCTCAAACACAAGTTTCTTAAATTTTAAAAAATAAGTATGAAAAAAATAGGCGTATTATTCGGGAAAGAAAGAAGTTTTCCGGAAGCTTTCATTGAAAGAGTAAACAGCAAAAATGTAGATGGTGTTATGGCAGAAGCCGTGCGGATAGATAAAGTGATGCAGGGCGAACCTTCGGGCTATGCAGTTATTTTCGATCGCATATCGCAGGATGTTGAGTTTTATCGTGCCTATTTAAAAAATGCGGCCCTTTGTGGAACTACTGTTATTAATAATCCATTTTGGTGGAGTGCAGATGAAAAATTCTTTAACAACTGTCTGGCAACCAAAATTGATGTGCCGGTTCCAAAAACTGTTATACTTCCATCAAGAGATTTGCCAAACGATACCAGCGAAGAATCGTTCAGCAATCTGGCCTACCCCATGGATTGGGATGGTATTTTTAAGTACATCGGTTTCCCCGCTTACATGAAACCCTTTTCGGGCGGTGGTTGGAAAAGTGTTTACCAGTTAAACAGCATGGAAGAGTTTTTTGAAAAACATGCTGAAACCGAGCAATTAGTTATGATGCTGCAGGAAGAAATAAAATTTGATGAGTATTACCGATGCTATTGTATTGGCGGTAAGCATGTACGTATTATGCCTTACGAACCCCGCAACCCACACCATTTACGTTATGTAGCCGATTTTAAACCATCGCCTGAGCGTTATAAATTAATGGAAGATATTGTTTTAAGAATATGCCATTATTTAGGTTACGATTTTAACACGGTGGAACTAGCCCTAAGAGATGGTGTGCCTTATGCCATTGATTTTTGTAACCCTGCACCCGATGCAGAAGTTAGCAGCGTAGGACAGGAAAATTTTGACTGGGTTGTTGAAACTGCAGCAAATTATGCCATAGAAAAAGCATTGGAGCATAAAGACAATGCTGATAATTTAACCTGGGGTACTTATATAAAAAACAGTTCAGCTAAAAAGAAACTCTATTAATATAATTGCTATGGCAAATATTTCTTACAAACATTTTACGTTGGGTGTAGAAGAAGAGTACATGGTTATTGATCCCGAAAGCAGGGAATTAAAAAGCCACGACCAAAAGATTGTACACGAAGGCCAGAAAGTAATTAAAGACAAAGTTAAAGCCGAGATGCACCAGGCTGTGGTGGAAGTAGGTACAGATATTTGTCAGGATATTGATGAAGCGCTGGTTGATGTAGGTACGTTGCGTAAAACCATCAGCGGTATAGCCGATGAACTAGGGCTTTGGGTTGGCGCATCGGGTACACACCCGTTCAGCCACTGGGAGCGGCAGCTTATTACCGACCATGCCCGTTACAGCGAAATTGTGAACGAGTTGCAGGAAGCAGCCCGTAGTAACCTAATTTTTGGCCTGCATGTGCACGTGGGTATGGAAAACCGGGAGATGGCGATTCATATTGCCAACTCGGCCCGGTATTTTTTGCCACATATTTATGCCTTAAGTACCAACTCCCCTTTTTGGGAAGGCCGTACTACTGGCTATAAATCGTTTCGTACCAAAGTTTTCGATAAATTTCCACGTACCGGTATTCCAGATTATTTCGATAGTATTGAAGCCTACGACAACTATGTAAAACTGCTGGTTAAAACCAATTGTATTGATAATGCGAAAAAAATATGGTGGGACCTTAGGGTACATCCATTCTTTAACACAGTTGAGTTTCGTATTTGCGATGTACCGATGACTGTGCAAGAAACGATTACGATAGCGGCCCTGTTTCAGGCCATTTGTGCCAAAATATATAAACTGAAAAGTCAGAACCTTAACTTCATTAGCTATTCCAGGGCTTTGCTGAATGAAAATAAATGGAGAGCCGGCCGTTACGGAATTGATGGTAGTATGATTGATTTTGGAAAGGAAATGGAAGTAAATACTAGGGTTTTAATTTACGAATTGCTTGATTTTGTTGACGATGTGGTACCTGATTTAGGCAGTCGTCATGCCATAAGTCATGTACACAATATGCTGGATGAAGGCACTGGTGCCGACAGGCAGCTAAAAGTATTTGAGCAAACCGGTAACTTAGTAGATGTGGTAGATTTAATTCATACTGAATTTTTAAGAGGATTGTAGTTTGAGCGGATGGAATTTATTCCTATCTTTGCCATCCGAAAAAAATGGCTGCGTAGCTCAACTGAATAGAGCATCTGACTACGGATCAGAAGGTTTTAGGTTTGAATCCTAACGCGGTCACAAAAGCTTCACAGAAATGTGGAGCTTTTTTATTGTATTTAAGTTGTACAGGAAAGTAAATTGTAAATTTCAATACCTACTTTCATTATGATTTTATTATGATAGCTGGTCTGAAGGAATGGTAATAGTTACCTTGCATCCATTATTGATTGAAGAAGTAACATTGAAAGATCCTGAAAAAAGCTTAGCTCGTCTAGTCATATTCGCAAAGCCAATTCCTTTAGAAACTTTCTCTTCATCAAACCCAATTCCGTTGTCGGAGATTTCAAACCTCAGATTACCTGCTATAATTGAAAGCGATGCTTCTATTGTACTTGCATGTGCATATTTAATTATGTTATTTAATTGCTCCTGCATAATCCGGTAAAGGTTAATTTGAAGGTCTCTTTTAAGATTAACGTTATCAAGCTCTTTATCATATATTAAATGAGTTTCAAATTTTCCTTCAGGGTTTATTGAAGTAAGTAATTGTAACAAAGATTCCCCAAGTTCTATATCATCAAAAAATGCAGGAGCCAACCGATGTGAAAGATTTCTAATTTCATTTGAGGCCAGTTTTATATAATCTATTACCTGAGAAAGGATAGTAGCCTTATTTTCTTGAAGGCCTGGTTTAATGATCGAAAGATTCAGCACAGAACCTGCTAATATTTGACATATATTGTCGTGCAATTCGCCACCTATCACATTACGTTCTTCTTCCTGTGTTTCAATAATAGCCTTTGTAAGTCTAATCTCAGCCTTATTTTTTTCTGTAACATCAATAGCTGTCATAGTGCTACAGCGTCTTTCGTTAATCATTAAAAAAGTGCTGTAATTACATGGTTTAAAAGCTATTATTAAAATGCAGTTGCTCAAGGCTAAGTTTTTTATTTGTGTAATCGACTGGTTTAGAAATATGCGAAGGAGTATAACTACAATGTTTACATTTTTTTCAGATTGTTAGGTTATAAATCAGATTACAAAAGTTGAACTAGTATATCTGCCTTTAACTCATATTTTTTCCTGAATCTTTCTAATAAATAGTTTGAAAACTGTACTGTGGGTGTCAACAAAGGCTGGCATTTTTGCCAGCCTTTATATTTTTGAGCTTAGGAATAATTGTGCCTTATTAAGATATCTTACTTATCCTTCACGCATCTGAAGCCGGTATGCTCCAAACCTGTATCAGGACTGCTTTTCATTCGCCTTGCCACTCGGTAACCACTACAATAACTATCGTTGCAAAGAAAACTTCCTCCCCTTAAACTTCGCTTTTGTGTGTAAGGCTCATCTGGATCGAAACTTTTGGCGGGACCGAGTGGATTAATTGAAACACTGTTTGAAATAGTTTTGTAATATTCCGCATCATACCAATCACTGCACCATTCCCAAACATTGCCAGCCATATCATACAAACCATATCGATTAGCCGCATAAGATTTTACAGGCGCTGCTGTAATAAATCCGTCTTTTTTTTCATTGAAATAAGGGAATTTTCCTTCCCAACTGTTTGCTTTAGGTTTTCCGGCATTTACATGTTCATTTCCCCAAGGGTAAATATTATTAGCGAGCCCCCCCCTTGCAGCAAACTCCCATTCTGCTTCGGTTGGTAATCGCTTGCCTGCCCATTTGCAATAAGCCATTGCATCATCCCAACTTACCTGAACTACCGGATAATTTTCTTTTCCTGCAATGGTACTTTCCGGACCTTGCGGATGTTTCCAATTAGCACCAGTAACCCACTTCCACCATTGGCTAAAATCATTGAGGTTTACTGCAGTAGTTGTTTGTTTGAAAACCAAAGAAGCAGCAACCATTACGCTATCAGGTGGCTTTGCAGTGCCCGGTGGAACAGTTTTTTTTAATTCTTCCCAATCAGGTATTTTTTCTGCGGTGGTTATATAACCTGTGGCATCCACAAATTTTTTGAATTGAGCATTCGTTACTTCTGTAACATCAATATAAAATGGCGATACCTGTACTTTGTGTTTTGGATATTCGTCTGCACTTGCCTGTTCATTATCACCACCCATATTAAATAAGCCGCTGGCAATTAGAACCATGCCGATCACCGAATTATCACCACTAAATTGTACAGCACCCGTATCAACATTATTACCAAACCGATTTGGAACATTCATACAAGTATGAACACTGCCTTTAGCAGCGCCTGTATCTGATTTGCCATTATTACAAGAAGTAATTATAGCTGTAACAAACAAAAAATATCGAATAACTGATTTACACATTTTACACTATTGCTTTTCTGTTCCCAAAGAGAACGTAAAATTATCACTTAACATGTAAACTAATAGGCAGTTGTTGATTTATATAAACTACCAAAAAAAAACTGTTGTTGGAAAAGAAGCCAGACTTGTTTCAATCACCTGAAATGTTTTTAAGGTAAAAAAATCCCCCGAAAAATCGAGGGATTTGATATAAAAGACACTTACTACATCTAAAATTTTACCGCACAATCACAAACGGGAAGCTAGCCTGTTCTGTTTCATTATAAACCCGCAGCCAGTATGTTCCTCCGGCCAGTTCAGATACGTCGATTGGTATGATACTACCATAACGAAGACCGCTAAAATGTAATGACCGGAATTCTCTGCCAGCACCATCTAGCACCCGTACACTAAACTCTGTGTACACATCGCTGTTGAAACGGATAGAGAACCTGCCAGCATTAGGATTAGGATATAAATAGATAGCCGTTGCAAATACGTTGTGACGCTCTTTACAATCATTTACTATTATATTCTCAAACCTGGTTGCAGAACAGCCATTGCTGTTGGTTACCGTGTAAGTGATGCGATGAACACCTATGCCCGCTGTTCTGGCACTAAAATTACTACCCGTTACACCAGGGCCGCTCCAGGTTCCGCCTAATGGCGATACTTTGTTACCCAGCGTAACAACAGAATCAGTTAAACAAACCCGTGGAGGTATACCAGAAAAGGTAATATTCGGTGATGGATTCACTGTTATCGTAAACGATCTGGCCGCACCCGTACAACTTACCCCTGCGTTTTGGAATGTAGGCGTTACTGTAATGGTTCCGCTGATGGTTCCTAACGTTGTATTGGTAGTTATAAACGAAGCTATATCACCCGTACCCGATGCTGCCAAGCCAATGCCTGTGTTGCTGTTGGTCCAGGTAAATATAGTGCCTGCTGTAGCACCCGTAAATACAACCGCTGCAGTTGGCTGACCAACACATAACGTTTGGTTAGCTATTGCATTTACCGTTGGCGTTGGATTTACCGTAATGGTAAAGCTTACTGCTGTACCAGCACAGGTGGCCGATGAAGGCGTTACTGTTATGGTAGCCGTAATAGGCGCTACTGTTGCATTGGTGGCAGTAAAGCTGGCGATGTTACCTGTGCCGTTGGCTGCTAAGCCTATTGCCGTATTGTTGTTCGTCCAGTTATAAACAGTACCTGCTACAGGACCGGTAAAGTTAACAGGTGCGGTATTAGATCCGTTACATACCACCTGATTGCCCGGTGCGTTAACGCTGGCAGTTGGGTTTACAGTAATGGTAAAGCTTATCGCAGTACCTGTACAACTAATTCCACCATTGGTATAGGTTGGTGTTACCGTTATAGTAGCTGTCACCGGTGCATTTGTATTGTTTATCGCTGTAAAAGCTGGTACCGTATTGCTGCCCGATGCTGCTAGGCCAATTGAAGTATTATTATTGGTCCAGTTGTACACCGTACCTGCTACAGGGCCGCCTATCGTAACAGCTGCAGTTGTAGCGCCATTGCATACTGCCTGATTGGCAATTGCATTAACCGATGGTATTGGGTTCACCGTAATAGTAAAGGTTCTTGGCGTGCCTGTACAGGTTACACCGCCATTGGTAAAGCTTGGCGTTACCGTTATCGTAGCTGATACCGCTGCATTGGTTGCATTGGTTGCTATAAAGCTGGCAATGTTGCCGGTACCCGATGCTGCCAGTCCGATGGACGGCGCACTATTAGTCCAGCTATAAACCGTACCGGTTACAGGACCACTAAAGGTTACTGCTGCGGTGGCCGATCCGTTACAAAGCACTTGGTTGGCTACAGCGTTTACTGATGGAACCGGATTAACCGTTACCGCAAAGCTAATAGCTGTTCCGTTACAGGTAGTACCGCCATTGGTATAAATTGGAGTTACCGTAACAGTGCCGCTGATAGATGCCGCCGTAGTATTGGTGGAAGTAAATGATATATTTCCTGTTCCTGATGCGCTCAATCCAATTGCAGTATTTGTGTTAGTCCAGTTGTACACTGTACCTGGTACTGCGCCTGTAAAGGTTGCAGTTACTGTGGCACCGGCACATACAGTTTGGTTGCTCTGAGGATTAACCGTAGGTGTTGGATTAACCGTGATGGTAAAGGTCTTCGTTGGGCCTGTACAATCTGCGCCGCCATTGCTATAAACAGGAAATACTGTTATAGTAGCAACTTGAGGCGTAGTGCCGCTGTTGGTAGCAGTAAAACTGGCGATATTACCTGTGCCATTGGCAGCAAGTCCTATGCTGGTATTACTGTTCGTCCAACTGTAAATCGTACCGGGTACCGTGCCTGTAAAGGCTACTGCTGTAGTTGGTGCGCCATTACATACTACCTGGTTGGCAGGTTGGTTAACATTTGGCGTTGGATTTACCGTAATGGTAAAACTGTTTGCCGGACCAGTACAACTTACGCCGCCATTGGTATAAGTGGCTGTTACTGTTATGGTTGCTGTTACAGGTGTTGTGCCTGTATTAATAGCTGTAAAGCTTGGCAAGTTACCTGTTCCGTTTGCGCCTATACCTATTGCAGGCAGACTGTTTGTCCAGTTATAAGTTAAAGTACCACCAGTGGCTGTACTACTAAATGCTACTGCTTCGGTTGGTGCCCCATTACAGATTACTTGGTTGCGATTTGGTGTAAATACCACGTTTGGTGATGGATTTACCGTAATGGTAAAGCTTACTGGTAAACTAACACAGCTTAGTCCACCGCTTGTGAAGATGGCCGTTACGGTAATAGTAGCTACAACTGGTGCTGTACCAACATTAATGGCCGTAAAGGCAGGTATATTACCCGTACCGCTGGCCGCCAAGCCAATAGATGGCGTATTGTTTACCCAGTTATAAACAAATCCCGGAGGCGGGCCTGTTGTTCCATGGAAAATTACAGGAGCAGTTAATCCGCCATTGCATACTACCTGGTTAGGTATTGGCGCTACAACAGGTAAAGGATTTACCGAGATGGTAAAGCTCTTAGATGGACCCGTGCAGGTTACACCGTTATTGGTAATACTTGGGGTTACGATAATATTAGCTGTTTGAACCGTTGTTCCGGTATTGATGGCCATAAAGGCCGCTATATTACCTGTGCCACTTGCCGCAAGGCCGATGGAAGTATTATTGTTTGTCCAGTTATAGGTCATCGTACCGCCCGTAGTTATCGTGGTGAAGTTAACTGGCGCTGTTAGTGAGTTGGCACAAACCGTCTGGCTGGCAGGCTGATTAATTTGTGGCGTTGGATTTACCGTGATGGTGAAGCTCAGTGGTAGGCTAACACAACTAATTCCACCACTTGTATAGGTAAGTGTAACTGTAATGGTAGCCGTTACCGGTGCATTGGTGGCATTGGTTCCAATAAATGACGGAATATTTCCTGTACCGGAAGCCCCAAGTCCTATACTCGTATTATTGTTTGTCCACGTAAATACGGAAGTACCGCCCGTTGCCGGTGTGGTAAAATTGATAGTGGCCGTTGCGCCACCGTTACATACCGTTTGGTTTGCAACAGGGTCTATTATTGGAGGCGGATTGACCGTTATGGTGAAAGTAATTGGGGTACCATTACAGGTTACACCGCCATTGGTATAAGCAGGTGTTACGATGATAGTAGCAACCACCGGCGCTGTGGTTACATTGCTGGCAATAAAGCTGGCAATATTGCCGCTGCCACTGGCTGCTAATCCTATTGAAGGTAAATTGTTCGTCCAGTTGTAAACAATAGTACCACCAGTTGTTGGACTGCTGAAATTTACCGCCGTTGAATTAGCTCCATTACACAATACCTGGTTGGCTACAGGGTTTACTGTTGCAGTTGGATTAACAACAACTGTTGCAGTTGATGTTGGTCCCACGCAACCGTTCGCTGTTGGTGTGATCGTAAAGGTCACAGTAACCGGTGCAGAAGTGGTATTCGTCAGAGAGCCTGCTATTGGCGTACCTGATCCGCTGGCTGCAATGCCTGTTACCGTAGCTGTATTATTCCGGGTCCATGTATAGGTAGTTCCCGTAGTGCTGCTGGTCAATACAATATTAGTAATTGCAGTACCACTGCAAATCGTTTGATTAGATGGCGTAGCGATTGCATTGGGTGTTGGGTTTACCAGCACCGTAGCTGTTGTTGTTGGTCCCACACAACCATTGGCTGTTGGGGTTATCGTAAAAGTAA